>JAOAPT010000877.1 GCA_025463045.1 Candidatus Solibacter sp. | reverse complement strand
GCGTGTCATGGAGTTCCCGCGCAATGCGCGTCCGCTCGGCCAGCCGTTCGGTGTAGCGGAGATTGACTCGCGCGGTAATTTGACGTAATCGAAGCAGATAGACGAGCCAGATCAAAGAGGCGCCCGCAAGCACGTACAGGCCGTGGACCCAGGCCGTTTGATAGAAGGCCGGTTTAATCTCAAAGCTCCAGGAAGCCCCGGCTTCATTCCAGATGCCATCGTTGTTGCAGGCGATGACGCGAAACGTGTACTTGCGTGGACCCAGGTTGGTGTAGAAAGCATCTCGTAGGTTTCCTGCGTCCTGCCAGTCTTTGTCCGAACCCTCCAATTTGTAGCGCGCGCGCACACGCTCCGGATTCGAAAGGCTCAAGGCTGCATAGCCGATGCGCAGATTCCTCGTGAGCGGCGGCAGCACCGCATCCTGTGACACCGGATACGGCTTTCCATTCGCAACCACGGAGCGGATCGCAACCGGCGGCGCGAGAGGATTTCTTCGAATGCGAGCCGGATCGACGCGCGCAACGCCGCGAGGCGTTGCGAACCACAGAATTCCGCCGGTGTCCCGAACTGCGCTCGCCATCGGCCCTAGCAATGGCAACTCCGGTAAGTCGCTTACCAGGTCGAAGCTCTCTGCATTGATAGCGTGTTTCGTATCTCGCAGTGCCAGGTCGAGTTCGCGTTGTGGAATATGAACTATGCCGGAAGGTCTGTTGAGCCAAAGGCCGTCCCCCCGAATCGGAATGATTCCTGAAGCCCCGCCGAAGCCGGCGGTGTCGGCGGATTCCAGAGTCTGAAAACGGCCCTCGCGAAAATACCCCAGGCCCAACTCACCGCCGGCCCAGAGTATGGAACCATCCTCAGCAAAGGGGCCCACCGCGCCAATCGTCAAGCCATTGGCCGCGGAAAAGGATTGAACCCGGCCGTTATCCCACACCGCGACCGTTGTCAGTTCCGGATAAGCAAGCCAAACGCGCCCCTTCTCATCGGCAATAGCGGAGTAGGCCGTGATGTTTGACCGGCCTTTCAGTATCTCCATCAGCTTCCACTCACCGTGCTCCTGGTGGAAAACGCCATACCCGCGGATCGAAACCCAAAGACTTCCCGCGCTGTCAGTCGCAATCGCCTCGACCGGCGTTGGATAGGGCATAGGCACTTTCACGAGTTGACCGGCTTTCCACAGCCACAGCGATTCCCCTTCGGCAATCCGCAGTCCGCCCATTCCGCCCCACATCCAAATCGTTCCGTCCGGCTCCCTCTTGCCTCGGACCACCCAGTCCGGCAGCCCTGCGAGAGGCTTACGGTCGCGCAGGCTGATGGCCGGAGGGTGTTCAAGAAAGGCCCAAACATCACCGTCGTCTGCCGCCACGAGGGTCGCTCCAAAGCCGCCGGATTGAAGTTCCGTCCAGCGTAGATTCCGGTTACGGAAGCGATCCAGGCCGGCCGCCGTACCGACCCAGACGTTGCCTTCGCGATCCTCCAGCAGGCAGAAGACGGCTCCGTCGGACAGGCCATCCTTCCCGGAATACTTCTCCACCAGTGGATCTTTTTCGGAAATACGTCCGCCCTGAAATCGATCGGGATAGGCAATCCGCATGATGCCGTCGCCATAGGTAACCAACCAGGCGGCACCGTCGCTCGAAACGGATCGTCCCTCCGGACGAAACTCCGCTCGTTTCCTGCCGCCCTTTGGGACGGGTCACTGTCCCAACCTGTGTCAACAAGGAGTCGGCCAGGGTCCACGACCAGAAGCGCCCATCCGGGCCGGCGGCGAAAGTGGGCAACTGCCCGAAGCACTTCCCCGATCGGGCGCTTTGGAACCGACGCTGTCCTCGCGCAAGAAAGTATGTCCCTTCGACGGCGCCGCAACTCCATATGGTCCCGGACTCATCGGCCGCTACGGTGGACGGTCCCAGCACGGGGAAATTCCAGTCCGTTCTGATCCACTGCCACCGATGGCCGTCGAAACGCGCGAGGCCAGTCAGCGCCGCCACCCAAACGGCCCCATCCAGGTCGATGGCGAAGGCTCTCAGCGTGCCTATCGGAAGACCACTGTCTTCCGCGTAGTTCGTGGCGTGTCCAGCATTGAGAAAGGTTGCGCCCCCGTTGTAATAGCCGATCCACAGGCCGCCGGAGGGAACGGCAAACAGCGTAACGACATCGCGCGCCGGCAGCGACCCGGCCTCCGGCCGGTAACGTTCAAAAGAGACCCCGTCGAACCGGAATAAGCCATCCCTGGTCCCGGCCCAAAGGAAGCCGTCCGCCGTTTGGGCTAAAGCATGAACCTCGCCGGTCAAGCCGTCCCTGGCCGTCCAGACTGTGTGGTAAAGCTGCCTGATCGGCTGATGGGGATCCAGCGCGATCAACGGGCTGGCACAGGCGAAGACCAGGAACCACAACGTCGGCCGGGACATCTTTCCCATACACCTCGGCACCCTACCCCGATTCTACATGGACCCCGAGGGGCGCCGGAACCCCCAAAACCGGGGGCACGATGCCCGTGTTCGCCACGGCCCTCCCCCGATAGGGTCGGAGCCGCCCCCTGATTTCGGGTGCCGCGCACCCCCCTCAGTTGGGTCTGGTTTTTTGCGGCCCGAAAGTCCACACTCGAAACTGCGTTGAAGGAGAACTCATGTTACCGAATAATGACTGGCCCGATAACTGGACGGTGAACTTCACCGATCCGCAGGCGCCGACGCCCTTCGGAGCATCGATACCGGATACTCAATCGATCATCAACAATACCGAGGCGCTCGCGAGCGCAACGCGAATTTTCGATGAGCCCATGGCATTAATACGGACGGCCGGGCACATCGATATCGATGAATACTTACAATCTTCGGAACGCCACGGCGGGGCGCAGAGGGGATTGGGAGACATCTTAGGGTCAAGCCGGGCGCTCAGCGTAGTGTTGGATCAAATTCAGACGGTGGCCCCGACCGATGCCACAGTTCTGATCGAAGGGGAGACAGGCACTGGGAAAGAGCTCATCGCGAACGCCATTCATGCGCACAGCCGACGCAGCAGTCGCCCATTCGTTAAGCTGAACTGCGCCGCAATTCCTGCAGGACTGATTGAGAGCGAACTCTTCGGTCACGAAAAGGGCGCCTTCACCGGGGCCGTGATGCAGAAACCAGGCCGCTTCGAGGCGGCGGACGGCGGTACGCTGTTCCTGGATGAAATCGGCGACATTCCCCTGGAATTGCAGTCGAAGCTACTGCGTGTCTTGCAGGAGAAGGAGTTCGAAAGGCTGGGTAGCACGTCTACCCGTCACGTCAATGTGCGCGTAGTGGCCGCAACCAATCAAGACCTCGCCGGGCTGGTCGAGGAGAAACGGTTCCGAATGGATCTGTATTATCGCCTCAATGTCTTCCCTATCGATCTTCCGCCGCTCCGCCATAGACCGGATGACATTCCGATGCTGGTGGCGCACTTTGTGAAACGGTATGCGATGAAAATGGGCAAGCGGATCGACAAGATTGCGCCGGATGCAATGGAGAGGCTGCTGCGCTATCCCTGGCCCGGCAACATTCGGGAGTTGCAGAATTTCATCGAGCGTGCCGTGATACTGACGGACGGCGATGTGCTCTGCCTTTCGCCATTACCCTCTCCGGCCGTACTTCCGACTGAATCGATCGCATTGGCAGCGCCCGGGACTTTGGACGACGCGCAGCGCTCGCACATTCTTCAGACTCTCCAGCAGACAAAGGGTATGGTCGGCGGTCGCGAGGGCGCAGCCGCCCGTCTCGGACTGCCGCGGACGACTTTGCTCTCAAAGATGAAACGGCTGGGAGTCAGTGGTTTTCAAGGGTCCTCAGCGCTCGCGCGAGCAAAAGGAGTCGCTGGCGTGAGCTAGACCCACGCGTGGCAAGCGGAGCGACGGATCATTACGTCGCTCACAGTGAGCAGATGGTAAGCTCGTTCAATACTCGCGCGCTTCGCCGTTCCTGATATTCGCGCTTGAATGTCCCCGCCGCCAGGTGCTCGACAGCGTCTCGTCTCCGATCACCCGCCGCGTCTACAATCTCGGGCTCGACAAGTTCTTCGAGTGGCACGAGCGCGAAACACGCCCGGCTTCACCAAGGCGACGGTGAGCGCGTGGCGCGTTGCGCAGGAGGTCCGCGGGCTTGGCGCCGTGTCCATCGCCGTCTCCATCGCTGTCTCCATCAACGCGCGAATCACTGCCGTGCGTAAGTTGGCTGTCGAGGAACTCGCCAGCGATCGTCCGACCTTAGCGGTGCTCTTGGGTTGCGGCTGCGGCG
>JAOAPT010000853.1 GCA_025463045.1 Candidatus Solibacter sp. | reverse complement strand
CTGGCGATCGCATTGTCCCTCTGCCGTTTGCACGTGCCGGATGCGCGATAGACAATATGGGTATGTCTAGCTCTCTGTTTCCGAAGTTGGCCGGCGGACTGATGCTGGCAGCGCTGACGATGTTCGCGCAGCCACCTGCCGCCGGGCCCACGTTCGATGTGGCGTCGATTAAGCCTTCCGAGCCGGTCACCCCGCAGATGATTCAGGCGGGCAAGATCCACGTCGGAATGAAGATCGATGGCGCGCGCGTGGACATCGGCAACTTCACCCTCGGACAATTGATCGCCAAAGCGTACGACATCAAGAGCTATCAGTTGCAGGGTCCCAGTTGGATGATCCCGACGGCGCAGCGGTTCGATGTGATTGCAAACCTGCCGGCGGGCACCACGAAAGAGCAGGTGCCGCAGATGCTGCAGGCGCTGCTGGCGGAGCGCTTCAAGCTGGAGATCCACAAGGAGAGCAAGGAGCAGAAGGTTTACGCGCTGGTGGTCGGCAAGACCGGAGTGAAGATGAAGGAGACGGAGTTGCCCGCGCCCGCGGCCGATGGTTCCGGCCCGACCCCTGGCGTCACGGGGAGCAGTTCGGTGGCCGTCAATGTGTCGAAGAGCGGCGGCTCCGAGGTTTCCGACGGCACGGGGATGCGCCAGAAAGTGACGCCCACGGCCGACGGTAAGTCGATGAAGTTCGAGATCACCAAGGCCAGCATGCCGCTTCTCGCGGAAGGCCTGACGCCGCTGGTGGATCGCCCGATCGTGGACATGACGGAGTTGAAGGGAAACTACGATATGTCGTTCGAGATCCCGACGGCCGACCTAATGGCTGCCGCGCGTGCGGCGGGCGCCAATGTGCCGGCAGCGGCGGCGGGCGGTACGGGTCCGGTGCCGGAAGCGGCGGACCCGCAGGGCTCGATCTTCACCGCGATCCAATCGCTGGGGCTGAAGCTCGAGCCGCGGAAGGCGCAACTCGTGATGATCGTGGTCGACAAGGCCGAGAAGATGCCGACCGACAATTAGGTTTCGAAGAGGGACTGGTTCCAATCCGTGAAGGAGCGCTGACACTTCCAGGCGCTCGGCGCGCCGCGGCTCTGATTAGGGCTCGGCGCGCACCACATATGGTCCGCGACCGTAACGCTTTTAATGCAAATGAGGTCTGCCGCCGACATTTGTTTTCAATCACATCTGGGGTTCGTTTCGTAATACGACTATTTCGTCTCCAACCGTTTTGCGGAGATGAGAGACACGACGCACGACTACACATGGCCTGAATATAACTTACGGGCAACGGCGAATCGGACCTGCAATTCCTTAAGTGGATGGAAACAGGACAAATATAAACTTCATGTTGGTGTGACGGTCGATTATTGAATCTTCACCTACGCCGGGAATGACCGGCGCGCGGCCCGCATAGAGAACAGGAAAACTCTTGCGGTTGACCAGAACTTCGGCGTTGGTGACGGTATTGCCGTCGACAGCGATTCGGAGTTTTGCGCGATGGCAAGGCCGGAACATTGGAGGGCATGACGGCGTTGATGGTGGTGGTGGTCGACCCTTCGGGTTTGATTCGAACTCGTGCCACCAAAGGTGGTTGGCGACCGGCAGAGCTGTGGGGGTGCTCTCAAAACAGCGAATGATATGATGGAGCCTCTTATGAAGTGGCCCCTGGCCTTGTGGCGGGCGAAGAACCGGCGAGTGGAGTTGGCGAAGCGGTAGCGACGCACGCGGCATGATGTTCGCATGAAACCATCGACGAGCAAGAAGGCAGGAGCTTTTAAGCGCGATCGACCCGATCTTCCGGTGGAGTTCGCAGCCGGCGATGATGCGGCCAGGTGGTTCGCGGATGGTGAGTTTGCCGCAATTCAGGAAAAGCACCTGCAAGATGTGGAAGCAACGAATCTGAAAATCGACACGCTGCGGATCGACGGCTCCGTGCTGGAGCGGGTGCAACTGGGCGGCGGGGAATTCGGGTCGGCGGTTTGGAAAGACGTTCGCCTGGTCGGGTGCGACCTCGCGAACATCCGTGCTCATCGCATTGCGCTGGTGAGAGTCGAGCTGATCGATTGCCGGCTGACCGGCTTCACGACGAGGGCGCTCGATTGGCAGGACGTACTGATTCAGAATGGCGACGTACGTTATGCGCAATTTCAGGGGGGACGATTTCGGAGCTGCGAATTCGAGGGCTGCAATTGGGAGGATGCCGATCTGCAGAATTCGGACCTGCGAGGCTCGGTGCTGCGATCGTGTAAGCTGGCGCGAACCGATCTGCGCGGGGCGAAGCTGGAGAACACGGATTTGCGAACGTCCGAAGTGGAGGGCGTGATGGTGGGGATGAATGATCTGCGGGGCGCGATTGTGGATCCGGCGCAGGCGATGGTGTTCGCGCAGATACTCGGGCTGCAGATCAGATGAACTGAAGTCTCCGACTGGAGAAGGCGCAAAGGATTCCCTTCCGAGGGAATGCACTCCACGTGACCGAAGAAAATCTTTAGCCGCCGATGAACGCCGATGAACGCCGATAAATCAAGATCAGTTACTGGCCGGCGGGTGTGGACGCGGCGTCGGCGGGCTTGAGGTATTTGGCGTACCAGGCGAGGTAGCGCTCCATTCGATCCTTTTGATAGCTCGGGCGGGCGATGCCGTGGTTTTGGCCGGGGTAGATGATGAGCTGCGTCGGGATGCCGAGGCTGCGGAGGGCCTGGTACATCTGCTCGCCGCCGACCAAGGGGACGTTGAAATCTTTTTCGCCGCCGAGGAAGAGGGTCGGGGTCTTGATCTGGTCGGCATGCAGGAAGGGATACGAGATGCGTATCCACGGGTCGAGGCCGACCTTCCAGGGGGCGCCGATCTCCTCGTCGTACTGCATGATGTACTGGTCGACGCCGTAGAGGGCGAGGGGGAAAGCGACACCGGCGCCGCTGGTGGCGGCCTTGAAGCGGTGGTCCTTGGCGATCATCGCGTCGGTGAGGATTCCGCCGTAGCTCCAGCCGCCGACGCCGAGGCGATCGGGATCGGCGACGCCGATGGCGATGACGTGATCCATGGCGGCCTGGAGATCGAGCACTTCCTTGTTGCCCCAGTCGGCGGAGATCGCCACCTGATATTTTTCGCCGCGGCCGGAGCTGCCGCGATAGTTCACTGCGACGACGACGTAGCCATTGGCGGCGAAGAGCTGGCGCTCGAAATTGAACGCATGGCCGTCCTGTCCGTTGGGTCCGCCGTGAATGCGCAGGAGGGTGGGATATTTCTTGCCGGCGACGTAGTCCGGCGGCTTGACCATGAGGCCGTGGACCTCGTTGCCGTCCTTCGCCTTGCAACTGAACTCTTCGGTGGCGCCGAGATTGAACTCGGCCATCAGGGCGTCGTTATGGTGCGTGAGGGCGCGGAGCTCTCCGCTTTCGAGAGCCTGAATCTCGCCGGATTTTAGATCGGTCGCGGCGAGTACGGCGACTTTGCCGTCCTTACCCTGGTCCATCGCGGAGACCATCATGGGTCCTTTGATGAGGCGCTGGACATCGCCGCCAGCGACCGGAACGCGCGCGGGGTATTCGGAGCGATCGTCAGCCACGAGGAAGAGAATCGACGAGCCGTCGGGCGAGAAGCGCGGGCCCGAGACGCCGCGATCGAGGCCGTCGGCGAGGATTTTAGGCGTGCCGCCGGCGACGGGCACGACGGCGAGGCGCGTCATGTTGTAGGCGCTCTGCTTGGCACTGGTTCCCTGCAGGTAGACGAGTTTCGTGCCGTCGGGGCTCCATTCGGCGCGTCCGCGGGTGCTGCCGCGCACGCCATCGTACTGGGTGACCTGGCGGGGCGCCGCGCCGGCCCGAGCTTCGACGACAAAAATGTTGGTGGTGTTGTAGCGATCGGCGTCCTTGCCGGAGCGTCCGGTGAAGGAAATCCACTTGCCATCGGCGGACCACGCGGGGGCGGAGGCTTCGAGCGCGGGATCGGTGAGGGCCTCGGCTTTTTTCGTGGCGACATCGTAGAGGTAGAGGCGCGTTGGCGGCGCGGTCAGATAGCCGACGACGTCCTGCTTGAATTTGTATTTGTCGATGACGATGGGCTTGGGCGCCTTGCCCGGCGCGGCGGGAGTTGCGGCCGGGGCGCCGCCCGGCGTGTCGTCGGCAGGATCGTTGGGGTCGCGATCGGCCATGACGAGGAGAAGCTTTTTCGCGTCGGGGGACCAGTCGTAGCCGGCGAGGCGGCCCTTGACGTCGGTGAACTGCTGGGCCTCGCCGCCGTTGCGATCGAGCAGCCAGACCTGATTGCCCTTGGCCTTGCCGGGGCGGCTGGAGAGGAAGGAGAGATACTTGCCATCGGGGCTCCAACGGGGGGCGCTTTCGCTTTCGGTGCTGGTGGTCATGCGCATCTGCTGGTTGCCGTCCCAACTCGCGATCCACACGTCGGTGTCGCTTTTGTCGGCAGCGGGGTCGACGGTGTTGACGGTGTAGGCGACCCACTTTCCATCGGGCGAGAGTTGCACATCACGCACGTCGTGGAAGCGATGCATGTCGTCGATTTTCAGGAGGCGCTTCGCGGGCTGAGAGAAGAGGAGGGAGGTGGTGCAGAGAAGTGCAAGGGTAAATCGATTCATAAAGAACTCCGAGTTTACCAAGAAAAAAGGGACGTACCCGGAGGCACGTCCCTTTGTCGATAGGGACCACCGCTCCCTAACCGTCGCGGCTCTGTTGGAATCGCGCGCGCGATAGAGAGTCGCGCGTGCGATAGAGAGTCGCGCGTGCGATGGCGGGCGCCTAGAACGTGTAGCGCAGGGCCGAACTGCAACTGCCGCGGAGAGCCCAACTGCACCGTCAGCTTGCCGAAGCTTGCCGTGGACGTTTGAGGGTTAGCTCGCGGTGCTGACGCAGCGACCGTGCGAGAACTACCAGCCGGCGGAGGGGACAGCGGTCACGGCACGGGAACCCGATACAGGTTGCGCTGCACGCTCTCGCGCGTGAAGGCGTACATATCAGCAGTCGGGCCGGGCGCAACGTCGCTCGAAGGGATTACCCGCGCCCCTGGCAGCTTCAAGATTTCCTGCTCAGACGGAAGCCCATGGACGATACTTTCGGGCACTAAACGGCCCGGGGACAATGGTAAGACGTAGGCCTTCCCCGAGTTGTTCACGGCGATACCCTGCATAAACAAATGTTTCCCGTCCCCGGACCACTTGATCTCCGTTGGGGGCGGGAGTTGTGTCAGAAGCGGAGCGCCGCCATCGACCCGGAAAATCACCAAACCTCCGCTCGCTAGCGAGCCTAACACCAGCCATTTACGGTCTGGGGATTGGCCCATTAGGGCAATAACAGGCAGGTCGAAGGCTTTCCGCAACTCGCGTCCGTCTTCCCGGACACGGTAAAGGAACGCAGAGGTCCCCTCGACGCGGCGGAAAAAGACTTCACCGGTCGCGCCGAAGACGGGCTGCTCACCTTCGATGTTGGGAATTTGCCGGGGCGACGAGCGGCGGTCGAGCGGCGCGAGCCACAACCGCAACTTACCACCGCTATCGGGGGACGCCACAACGACCTGACGGCCGTCCGGGGAAATGTCGTAGCCTACCTGGGAACCAAGCCCCACCCGCGCAACGGCAAAGCCCGGCAGCAACGGCTCACTGCGTCCGGAATCGAGTTCCGCCACCCACAATTCGTTCGAAGCCCCTTTTCGCACCAGGTAGAGCAGCCGCTTTCCATCGGGGGTGAATTTGGGCGCGAGGGCGTAACCTTCCAGCGAAATCTGCCGATCGCCTCCGCCGTCGTGCAGCCAGATGGAACTCTGCGTCAATCCCACGGCCGTGATGAACGAGCGGCCGTCGGGCGCCATGGCGAGTCCTTCCTCCGCGGTCGGCCCCGAAGTAATCTGCTCCGGCCGGCCGTCGGGGAACCGCTGACGCCAGGCATGGAAGGCCCCGCCGGAATCGGAGCTGAAGTACATCCACTCGCCATCGGGCGACCATGCGGCAAAGGTACAGGCGCCGGGCGGGCCGACCTGCTGCCCTGCCGAATTGCCGTCCAGCGGGACCAGGCGGCAACGCACCATGGCTCCCCGCTCGTTCATCTCCACCAAGAGCATCCGTTTGCCGTCGGGTGAGGCATAGGAGCGATGGGCCATGCCGCGCTCATGAGGCGGCACATAGAGATCACGCGACCCGGCCCGGCTCTCATCGGCGGTCACGATCGCCATATGCAGAGCCTGATCTTTGATCTCAGAAAACAGCAGGTTCGATTTACCGATCCAACCGAGGCCCGAAGCGTTCGGGAGCCACAGACGCGGTTCTCCCCCCAAAACCGGCACGGCCCAAGTGTCCCAAATCCGCCCTGCAACCGTGTAAGCGATCCGCGACCCGTCCGGTGAAAAAGCCGGGCTCATCTTAGGGCGATCGTCGTGGGTGAGCTGGACCGGCTCGCCGCTGGGCAGCATCTTCACGTAGACTTGCCCGGACGTGAAGAAGCTCGAAGGGCCGCGAATGAAGGTGAGCATGCGGCCGTCCGGCGAGAGGGCCGGCTGGACAGCGGAGTCGGGCAGGTTCGTGATTTGCACCCATTCGGAGCGCGCCGGGGCGGAAGAGGGCCGCTTCAGCAGCCACCAGGCAAGACCCGCTGCGGTAACTAGCAGCGCAACAACTCCCGCTGTGATCGCGACCAAGCGTCGGGGCGACCGCGCGAGCGGGCGAACGGCCGCGGCTGCCGCGACTTGCCCCGAGAGTTTGCCCGACTCGGACTCCTCCTTCAGCTCTTCGAGAGCGAGCTTGATATCGGCGATGCCCTGGGCGCGGCGTTCAGGATCCTTGCGCAGGCAACGGGCGATGATCTTTTCCAGCTCCATCGGCACGGCCGGTGAAATCTCGCTTGCTGCCTTCGGTTCTTTGTGCAAGATCGCGGAAAGCGTTGAGATTTTGCTGCCGCCCTCGAACGCGCGCCGCGCGGTGACCATCTCGTAAAGAACCGAGCCGAAGGAAAAAATGTCGGAGCGGCCATCGACCTTCCTGCCCTCGGCCTGCTCGGGCGACATGTAGGCCACGGTGCCAACGATGGCGCCTTCTTCTGTTTGAGGGCTTTCCTGCGCCCCCATGGTCGCCGTAGCGCCCTCCGGATCGTCGTCGATTTTTTCAGTCAGCTTGGCCAGGCCGAAGTCGAGCAATTTCACACGGCCATCGTCGGCGACGATGATGTTGGCCGGCTTCAGATCGCGGTGGACGATTCCTGCGGCGTGGGCGCGCGCCAGGGCGTCGGCGATCTGAATTCCATACTTCAACGTATCTTTGAGACTCAGTCCATTTTTGCCGATGCACTGGTCGAGCGTTTTGCCTGGCACGAACTCCATGGCGATGAAGTCGGTGGGGCCCTCAGGCAGATTTGCGATGTCGATGTCGTAAATGTGGATGATACCGGGGTGATTCAGTGCGGAAGCCGACTTCGCCTCTTGCACAAAGCGGCGCTTGCGCTCGGGGCTGGCAGTGGCATCCGGACGCAACACCTTGATGGCGACGGCGCGGTCGAGATGGGTATCGAAAGCACGATACACGACGCCCATCCCGCCCTCGCCGAGCTTGGAATCGATCCGGTAATGGCCTAGCGTATGGCCGATCATTGGGGCAGCCTCGTGCGCTTAAGCCAGTAATTCCATTTGAGCTTCCCGAGTATACACCGGACCGCCTCCGGGTGGGCAGTTGAAGCCTGGTTTTTTCTCCTCGGCTGTGCTTGACTACCCCGAGAGGTCTGGGAGGGGTGTGCATACCTGACAAGCTCGTACCGATGCCACTTCTCGGACACGTCATCCTTCTTCTGCACCGCCACAGGAGCGCGTTGCGTCACCTTATGCGGCCTGTCGGGTCTGCTCACGAGCAGCCTCACCAAAGCCAGGGAACTACCCACAGATTTCCAGGAGGAGGCCAAAAAAAGGACGTACCCGGACGCACGTCCCTTTGTGGATGGTGACCACCGCTCCCTCACGGTCGCGGCTCTGTTGGAGTCGCGCGTGCGATGGAGTCGCGCGTGCGATGGAGTCCCGCATGCGATGGGGTCGCGCATGCGCTGGAGTCGCGCGTGCGATGGGGGTCGCGCATGCGATGGAGTCGCGCGTGCGATGGGGGTCGCGCATGCGATG
>JAOAPT010000839.1 GCA_025463045.1 Candidatus Solibacter sp. | reverse complement strand
CATCGATCTGACGTTCGGGCGGCGGGATTTTGGGCCACGGGTTGTTCTTTCCGGGCGGAGCGGCGTTGACGGTGCCGGTTTCGTCGTTGGGCGTTTTCGGTTTGATGGCGCGGCGGGGCTGGCTGACGGGGGCTTTCGAAGTGAAGGCGGTTTTGAAGGCGGAGTAAGTGGCGGCGTAGACAGTGACTCCGGCGGTTTGCGCGGCGATGACTGCGGAGTCGAGTGAGGACTCGCTGCCGCGGTCGCGCGTTTCGGAGATGAGGAGGAGGACGCGGCGCGAGTTGGGAAGTTTGACGAGGTGTTCGACGGACGATTGGACGGCGTCGATGAGGCGGGCCTGTTTGTCTTCGCCGGGACGGGTGAGGGGTTGGATGGAGAGGAAAGCGCGCGCGAAGGCATCGGGATTGTTGGTGCAGGGCTGGAGCAGGGAGATGCGCTGATCGAAGGAGAGGACTCCGGCGCAGCCGCGTTCTCCGGCGACGAGGGGCTGGATCATAGCGGCGATGGCGCGGGATTTCTCGAGCACGGCCGCGGAGATTCCGGAGGACTGGACGGCGACGATCAGGGCGATGGGCGCCACACCTGTGCCGATGGTGTCCACCGTGACGGGGCGGGGAAGTCCGTTGTCGGAGACGAGGAAATCGGCGGATTCGAGGGAGTCGACGGGGCGGTAGCGGGAGTCGGTGACCGTAGCAGGAATGAGGACGAGGCGGGAGTTGGAGTCGAAGCGCGGCTGTTGCGCGGCGAGCGGGAGGGCGAGGGCGAGCAGGATGGCGCGGGTAGTCATCGGGCGGCGAGGTGCACGCCGAGGGCCAGGGTCCGCTATCAGCACGGTGTGGAGCGGGATTCGACGGTGCCTTGGATGAGGCTGCGCACGAGGTTGAAATCGATCTGGGCGGGGCGGCGAAAGCGGATGCAGCCTTTGCCCATGTCGGCGGCGGGAAGGGCGTCGCGGTGGCGATCGACGACGTCCTTTTTCATGACGTAGAGGGCGATGTACTGTTTCTGGCTGGCGAAGGCGAGTTCGACCGGGCCGTTGCGGCGGTAGCCGGGCATGCCATAGGCGATGCACTCTTCGTAGCCGGTGAGGATTTCGCGGCAGAGGGTGCGGATTTGGTTGAGGACGGGCTGGCGGTCCGGGGGCGCCTGCGCGATGTAGGCGACGACGTCGGCGGGTGCGGGTTTCATGACGGCCTCTGGGATAGTCTACGCGAAGTCGGGTAGGCTGGGAACTTGATTGCGCGGATTCATATCTGGGCGGGGCTGCTGACGCTGGCGAACCTGGTGCTCTACGGCGTGGTGGGGATCGCGGCGTTGTTCGACGGGCGCGGTGCGGCGGAGAAGGTGGTGTGGGAGCAGGCGTTCGAGCGGGGCGCGGGAGAATCGGATCGGGGGACGGCGGAGCGGGTGGTGCAGGTGCTCGGGCTCTCGCTGGCGACTCCGGTGCACGATTTCGCGATCGGGCACGATACGGCGCGGCGGCTGGTACTGGATTTCTATCACGCGAACGGGCGCCACAGGGTGACGGTGCTCGGGGGACGGATTCGCGTGGAGCGCACACGGGCGAGTTTGTGGAAATACCTCTCGACGCTGCATGTGACGACGGCGGCATTCCACAGCGGCGATCGGCGGATGCAGGCGTGGGCGTGGTGGAACGAGTTCGCGATGTGGTGCCTGCTCGTGATGACGGCGTCGGGCGCGTGGATCTGGCTTTCACGGCGCGGCGCCAAGGGCGGATGGAGGCGGGCACATCGCTATACGGCGGGGGCGGTGGTCGCGCTGCTGGTGATTTATGGAGTGAGCGCGGTGCACATGGCGCATCGCACGTGGTGGAAGTGGGGCGTGTGGATGGATCGCGTGCATCGGACGCGCGGGGTAAGTTTCGCTCCGGTGCTCGGGGTGGGGCTGTTGGTGCTCGCGGTGAGCGGAGTGATGCTGTGGTGGTCGGTGCGGCGCGAGCGGCGGGTGGGCGCGGTGCTGCTGGCTGCGGGGTGCACGGTGGCGATCGGGCTGGCGGTATGGATGAGGATGGGCTAGGGTAGCGGGATGCGGCGTGCGATTGGACTGGTGGCGATGGCGCTTTGGGCGCAGACGCCTTACGAGTATTACCTGACCGGAAATGCGGCCGACGTGAAGCCCGCGACGAAGGCCGGGTTCGTGCTCATGGGCGGCGGGAAGGACGTCGATGCCGCGTTTCAGTTCCTGGTGAAGCGTGCGGGCGGGGGCGACGTGGTGGTGCTGCGCGCGTCGGGAAGCGACGGGTACAACAAATATATTCACGAGATGGGCGCGGACTCCGTGGAATCGATCGTGGTGAAGACGCCGGAGGCGGCGCGCGATGAGTTCGTGCTGGAGAAGATCCGGAAGGCGGAGGCGGTGTGGATCGCGGGCGGGGATCAGTGGAATTACGTGCGGGTGTGGGGGGCGTCGCCGATGAAGGCGGCGATCCAGGCGGCGGTGGATCGCGGAGTGCCGGTGGGCGGGACGAGCGCGGGGCTCGCGATACTGGGGCAGTTCGTGTTCACTGCGGAACGCGACAGCGTGACGTCGGCGCAGGCGCTGGCGAATCCCTACGATGAGCGGGTGAAGATCGGCGAGGACTTCGTGAAGATCGCGCCGCTGCGCGGCGTAATCACGGACACGC
>JAOAPT010000731.1 GCA_025463045.1 Candidatus Solibacter sp. | reverse complement strand
GCGGCCCTCCGCATTCCCAGTCGTCTTGCAACTGTAGTATGTAGGCGCCGGCGGCTGCGCGAATGCCTTTATTCGTGTTGTTACCCATTCCCCGGTTTTCGGAGGCCATTAAGAAGACGTCAAACGGGAGCAAGCGCATTTGGTCCTGGACGGATTCCGGTGAGCCGTCGTCGCATAAGATGAGCTCCAACGAGTTCCTTGGGTATGTAGTAGTGTTCAGGAATGAGGTGATCGTTTTTCTCAGGAGTTCTAGCCTGTTATATCCGACGACAACAACACTGACGAGTGGAAACATATTGTCCTTCGCTGGGTGAGATCAGTTTTGAGTGTGCACTTTTACACGTATTCCCGGTGCAAGCCCTTAGCTCGACCCCACGCTGCCGTCCAGGCTGAACTCACCTCGGCGCGTGCGCTGGGCAGCACGATCAGAGTCGCACTCAGGAAGATCAATACCAGAACACCCTTAATCGCGACATCGGGCCAAGTCCGCGCCGTGGGGGTATTGGTCAAAGCCAGGGCCAAGATGAGGCAAATCAGCGGGCCCGATAGAACACGCGCGAGTACTTTAACCTTCGGTTCCGAGTGAGCGCCGAAGATCGTTGTGAACGCGCGTAGAAAGCGCGGTCCGGTTATGAGCAGAATCGCGAGGATCCCGGTTAATGGGGCGGCGATCAGGCCGATGCGGGGAAGCAGGATTGCGAGAAGTGCGACCTTCAGAAGTCCAGCCATCAGTGCAATCTTAGATGTCGTTTCTATCAAGCCGTTGGCGAACAGCACGTGGTAGGCGGCGGTTGTCAAGAGAGTAAGCATTGCGGAAATGCCGAGCAACGAGCTAAGGGGTTGCCCGCCGAAGAGCGAAGGCCCTACCCATAGGCCAACGACATCCCGATTCAGGACGACGGCAGTCCCGATCAAAGGAGCGGCAATCAGGCTGGCGATGGTCAGGAAGCGGACGGAGATCTTCAGGCTTTTTCTGGAATCGCCCTCGCCGGCGAGATTGGAAAGTGCGGGCTGCATTGCGGCTCCGATCTTATCCGGCAGCAGCCTGGCTGAATCGATGATTCGGCCCGTGAGCACCAGGCGAGCGGTCTGCGAAGGCCCGAGTATCGTCCCGGCCAATACGCTATCGGAACTGGTTTGCAGTATCGAAGCAAGCTTGGAAACAAGCATGTGGCAGGCCAGGCGGATTAGGGTGCGGGCCTCATGGAATGAGAAGGCCAGACGGATGGGCGATCCCTTCCGGAAGCGGCACTGCCAGACTAACGTGCAGCCCCAGCCCATGGTCCACACCAGCGCCTTCAAGAGAAGTCCCGCGGAGATGGCGGACAGGCCCCATCCTGCATAAAGAAGTTTGAGATTAAGAGCTAACCCGGCGGCGTTTCCGAGTATCAGAACAATCCCATAGACTCCCGTACATTGAAGAGCTTGTAACGATGAGCCGGTAATATAGGCAACCACGGTTATTCCGGAGGCTAATGCGAGGATAGATGATGCAACCACAAGCTGTCGGCCATTCAGACCGTCAATTCCAAACCACCAGGGCAGTAGCCGGCACAGTACGAGCGATACAGCGGTGACACAAAGCGCCACGACGAGATTTACAGCAAGCCCGGAGCCGATCAATCCCCCAACTTGCTCCAGGTCGCCCCTCCCGTATGCATGAGCTGCGCGTTGGCGTGTGACTTCATCCGTTCCGGGATCGAGCAATGTCACCCAGCCGACCACTTGCGTGCTGGCGAGCCAAGCTCCGTACAGAGGAAGCGCGATGAAGCGCAGATAGAGGGGAACCAGGAATATGCCCTGGATTAACACGAAGGCGGTTGCGATAAGCTGGGCGAGTAAGCTCAAGCTGACGGCCCGGCGGCGAGAGGGTATGGTGGTTGTGATATTCACAGAAGTGGTCTTGGCGATTATGAAGCGGTAGATCCTGCCGTTATGGCGTGCCCGCAGGGCAAAATCTGATAGGGCCTACACCTTCGTGGGCTTGTAATACTTCGAGTAATACTTCCCGTAATAGCCGTAGTAGTAATAGCGATCGCTCATGTCTTCGTGGACTTCATTCAGAACTACTCCAATCACGTTCGTCTTGAGTCGCTTCAAGCTACTCAAGACGCTGGCGACCGCGTCGCGATTGGTCTGCGCCACTAGCGCGATGACCACCACGCCATCCACTACGGCGGCCATCTGGAGGGGTTCCGCAAAGCCGAGCAGCGGCGGAGAATCCACGATCACCAGATCGTACTCCTTCTCCGCCTCGACCAGCAGCTTCTGCAATGTGCTCCCCAGGCGGTCGGCAGCTCGCCGCGACGCCGGACCGGCGGGCAGGATATCCAGATCCGGATACGCCGCCATCTTCTGTAATACGTCACGCCATTCACCCTCTCCGCCGATCACAGTGGAAAGGCCCCGGTCGTTCGGAGTTCCGAGGTGGGTGTGGACGCTGGGGCGCCGCAGGTCGGCGTCGATCAGCAGGGTCCTGCGGCTTTGCAGGCTGTGTGCAATGGCCAAGTGGACCGAACACGTCGTCTTGCCTTCGCGCGGAGTGGCGGAGGTGATGAGGAGGCTGTGGGGCCGGTGGCCGAGATCGGAAAGAAGGATGGAATCGCGCAGCGTCCGGACCGCTTCGTCAAACGCGGCCGCCTGACCTGTGCGCCGGACAGATTTGAGCCGGCTCCCTCGGATGGTTGGGGAAGCGAGGGTTTTAAGCACTTGCGGCACTTGGCCGCGCCAGTGCTTCACCAGCGGGAGGGAGCCCACGACTTCAGTTTTGAGCCCCTTCTGGATTTGCTCCGGGTCGCGCAGGGTATTGTCCATGACGTCCGCCATGACGGCCGCGCCGACGCCGAGCAGGGTGGAGAAGAGGAGGGCGAGAGCGGCGTTCAGCGGCACGTTCGGGAAGACGGGAGTCTGAGCCGGCCGCGCGGAATCGGACAGGCGGATGGAACTGTTCTGGAAGCTGGAATTGATGCCGGCTTCCTTGATTTTGCGTACCAGCTCCTGGTAGAGGCCCTTATCGCCGTCGGCCTCCTGCTTCAGGGACTTGTACTCAAATGAGCGGGCGTTGAGGTGGTCGAACTCGCCCTTGGTCTGAGCCACGGTAGTGCTCAGCATGGCCTCCCGGTTGGCCGCTTCCGAGAGTTCCAGGTTGATGCGCCTGCCGATATTGGTCTTCAGGGCATCGAACTGGCGCTCCAGCTCGACGAGCTGGGAGCTGACCTTCTTGAACTCGGGATGGTTTTCGCCGTATTGGGCTTTGATGACCGAGAACTTCTCGCGGGCTTCATCGACGCGGTCGGCGAGGCGGCGGAGCTGTTCGCCCTGGGTGGATGCCTGGGCTGCTTCCAGGGAACCGCTCTTCACGGAGTTGTAGGCGGCTTGCTTGCGCACACGATCCGCCTGGGCGACTGTGAACTCGGTGTTGAGCTGGAGCAGGCGCGAAGACAGGATGCTGGTCTTTTCCTCGGGATTGATGACGCTCAGATCTTTTTCGTTCTGCATCAGGGCGGCGGAGGATCGCTCCATCTTGGCCCTGAGTTCTTCCATCTGCTTTTCCATAAAGGCAGACAGGCCCGCGCTGGCGCGGAAGCGGACATTGTACGTGTGCTGGATGTAACTCTCGGCGACGGCATTGGCGACGTCGGCGGCCATCCCGGGATCGGGCGAGCGATAGCTGATCAGCAACAGGTACGTGTTGGGCGGGCGCGTGACCTTCAGATTCGTGAGGGCGATGGGGGCGTGAATCGCCCGCTCAGTGGGAGCGGTGGTCTTACCCGAAATGGTGCCGACCGCGACGGGAATGTGGAGCTGCAGCGTGACTGGGCGCAGGACGGAGTCGGATTGGATGATCTTGATCTGGGTGGCGAGAAACTGATCGGCGTCGTTGGGCGCCATGCGCGCGGCGTCCTGGCCGATGACGGCAGCGGGCGCCTGGCGGTCAATGTCGATGGTGGAGGTAGCCTCGTAGATCGGGACGAGGCGCGAGGAGATTACCGCGGTGGAGGCGACGCAGACTACGACGAAGGCCAGGATTCTCCACTTATGGCGCCTGAGGATCCACCCGTAATGGGAGAGGGGAACTGCGGCCTCTTCGGGAGCGTTGTCGGCGTAGGTATATGGCGGGTAGACGGTGGCGAGATCGGCGGCGGGCAGATAGTGATGGCCGTTGCCGTTGGCGGCGGGCGCGGGGATGGCGAGGCGTTCTGTTTCTTCAGGCATGTGGTTATTCAGAGGGAAGGAGCTATTTCAAGGTGTAGATCGCGGCGCCGCTGAGGGCGGTACCAACACCGAGCACCTTTTCGAGCGTGGTGAGCGCAATTCGCTTGCCGGTGCGGTCGGTGACGTAAAGGATGTCGTTGGCCAGCAGCGCGACATCCGGGGCCTTGCGCTGCATGATCTTGTCGAGTTCGACGGAGATTTCGGTCTTGGCGCCGGTGACGTCACGGCGGTAGATGAAGGCTTGCTTGCCGGCGAACGGCATCAGGCCTTCGGCAAGCGCGAGCATCTGCAAGACGGTGGTATCGCCGCCATCCTGCACGGGGAAGGCACCGGGCTTCCTGATGTTGCCGAGGATATAGATTTTGCCGACTTCGGGGACGCGGATCTCTTCGCCGCCGGTGAGTTTCAGGTTGAGAGCGGGGTCTGCGTCGTCGATGAGGCCGCGGACATTGACGCGAACGGTGAGTTGGACGGGCATATTATCGGGGCTGGACTGGGAGTGACTGACGAGGATCTCGCGGCCGGCGTCTTCGCGTAGACCCTGGGCGCGGGCGATGGCCTCCAGCAGGGTGGTAGGACCTTCCGCCTGGAAGACGAGGGGCATTTTGACGGCGCCGGAGACGCTGATGGGGCGGCTGTGATACTCGGCGATGGTGACGGTGACGAAGGGATCCACGAGGATCCGCTCCTCACGGAGTGCATTGACAATCGCGGTTTCGAGGTCCGAGGGATAAGAGCCTTCGGCTTTGATGCGCTGTTTCAGCATAGGGAGGCGGACGAAGCCATCACTGCCGATGCGGACGGTGCGGCTGAGCTCCGGGGCATCGTAGACCGAGACCGCGATCAGGTCGTTGGCGCCGACGGGTTGGGCGGGGAGATTGGCGCCGACTTCGGGGACCGAGATGGCGCGGGTGGCGCCAGATGGCTGCGCCGAGGCGCAGGCAACGAGAAGCATGAGTGGGATCAGCAAACGCATAGTGTTTTCTTTCAAAGGGCGACGGTGGAGCGGGACTAATTGCCCGAGTTGACAGGCTGTGACTGAGCGCTGGAGAGCGCGGCGATGAAAAGGGTTATGGAACGCTCAAGGGCGGCCACCCGGCGCTCAAACGAGCTGAGGCTTTCATCGCAGGTACTGGAGACGGGGCAGCGGCTGGACGGCGTCAGGACCACACAACGCACGAAGTCTGAAACACAACGGGCGCCTTGCCGGTTGGAGCTGGTCTTGAGCTGCTCAAATTCTTCCTCCGTGAGGCGGAAGTTCACCAGACGGGTTCTCGCTTTCGACATAAGTTATTTCTCGCGGACCTGATTCAAGGGGAAGGAGCGATGGTTGTATTCGTGTTTGGCGTCTTGGAGCACTCGCCTCAGAAGGGGAAGTGACCGGACGGCATAACTACTGCATACGCCGACTTAGGCGCTCACTTCACTCGCCGGACGAAGCTCACGCATTCTGAGTCCCATCCTGGTATGTTTTCTGCGCTGCGTGTCTTACTGGCGTCGCACAGCGAAGAGCCCTGCGAGACAAATGTATCACGCGCAGAAAGAGAATTGGGTAGTTTACTCTCTTGTTACCGGTAGTCTTTCGCATAGGTCCGTTGGGACATGTCCGCTTGTCTACTGTCAACAGATAACCTGGGCCGGAATGAAGGATATCTGGGGGCAGGTTAGGGAGCAGCCGGCACGGACTCGCCGACGCTGGAGCACAACCCCTCCCTTACGGCCGGGGCTTCGAGCAGAGATGAGCGAGGGGGTTTGCGGCAGCACGGAATCTCACGGTCAAGGCATTAGCCGCCGTCGATCGAGCTGCCACGGTCGCGTGTGATGAAGTAGAGGAAGGCGAGATAACAAAGCAGAGCGGAGCCGTAGAGCAGTAAGTCTCGCCGTCGCCGTTTCCGGTCGCCGGCAGCACGAGTGGCTCGGATCTCCGTCTCGGTAGAGGTCGGCTTGCCCGCGGCTTGAGGCGTCGTGCACCGGCGCTGGAAAAAGCGAACACCGCACTGGCCGCACCGGTGCGGATAGTACTGGAAGAAGCTGACAACGTAGTCCTTCCAGCCATCGCGGTGGGATCGGTGGGCGCGGTCGGTTTTGCACTTGGGGCAGGTCACAAGTTCAAATGCCGTGAGTATTGTGTTACGAAACCCGTATTACAAACCACGGACAGCCTAAGTCAAGAATCGGTTTGTAAGGCATCGAGGCCGCCTATGGCCATGAGTTGCATCATGCCAGCGGGACCAGGAGGCGTCCCGACCGACGCTTCCATTAGGACTCGTACCAGTTGACTGCGGGTACGCACCCCCAGCTTGAGAAATGCCCGCTGCAGCAGAGCTTTGATGCAGCTTTCGGAGACTCCCATATTCGCACCGATCTCTTTATTGGCAAGCCCCGCCAAAACCGATTCTGCCGCTCTCCGCTCCTGGCCGCTGAGCCTGTCTAAGGAAGCCTCTTCGCTTGGGGCCTGCCCTTCGAACCGGGCCCGACCGCAGGCAAGGTCACGGATCGAGGCGATCAGATCCTTGAGAGAGTTTTGTTTGGCGAAGACGCCGGCAACGCCCAGGCGGGTCAACCTCCGCTGCTCCCAATTGCTAAGCCCCGGGGTGATGACGAGGACGCGGCCCTTGAGCCCGCTCGCGTTCGCGAAGAATACCAGTTCATCCGCTTTTCGGCCCCCCAGGGTCTGTTTGATCAGCACAACGTCGAACAGGCCGGACGATCCCATCAGGAGACCGATACCCTCATCAATGGAAGAGCAGCTTTGCAGTTCCATGTCCGGAGCAGCCGCAAGCGCGATGACGAGACTTTCCCGAACCACCGTGAGATCGTCGATCAAGAGAATTCGAATCATAGGTCTTTTGAGTCCTTTGGTTCTCTAAGCAACGTCGGATAAATGCCGCAAACTGTAACCGAGCGGGAGGACGCCTGAGCTTCGACCCACTTCGGCTTGCGGGCGAACCCATTCACGCTCGATTTCGACGGCGACGGCCCGCTGGAGCATCGATACAGAGACAACCAGCCGGTATTTCTTGTCGGTGTCCAGTACGACGCCTTCCACACCAGCCAAAGGGCCACGTTCGATCAGTACCGGGCAACCGGCTACCAAGGCGGGCCACGGCGATGCCGCGAGACCTGAGAGAACCACAGATCGAACCGCCTGAATCTCCGGGCCGGAGATCTGGAGGGGCTGCCTGCCGGCACTCACGATCCCCAGGACACCAGGAACGGTGACAACGGGCAGCAGCCCCGCGGCCAAATCGATACGGCAAAAAAGATAACCCGGAAAGAGCGGGAGATCCAGCTGTTTTACGCGGTCAGACCATTGGTGGCGGGCGCGATAGAGGGGTAGAAATTCTTCAAAACCCTTCTCGCGCAAGATCGAAGAAGCGACCTTCTCGAATTTGGCCTGGACGCGGACGGCATACCACGGAAGGTGCTCGGAGAGATTCCCAGGAGGAACTCCGACCAGTTGCCCAGCTTCGCGATCATACATAAAGAATAGGTCCCCTCTGCAAGGGAGGACCGCGGAGAAGTGAAACAGTCTCCGGGGGCTCCTCATATCCAGCGTCCCTAGACTTAGAATGCGTCACGCGGCGTGCCGGGGCAATCGTATGTTACCCGGAGTTCGGATGGGGCAAAACCGGAGGATATGAGTTGCTCGCCTCTCTTTAGGGGATCCGGCATAAAATGAGGGTTTTCGTTTCGTCATTATGAAACTGGCCGGCTTCAAATCGCGATGCATGATCAAACATTGCAGTGCGCGTATCAGGATTATGACCCGCGAATAACGGGTATCACCCTATTCCCGGCAGCAAGCCTGTTCACGCAACATGAATTAAGGAGTTCTGCGCATTGCTGGTGTCCGCCGCCTATCGCAACCTTTTCTCGGCAACCCGAACAAAGAGTGCGGCCGTCTACCCAGTTTCCGGTGAGCGTTGTGGCGCTTTGTCACTTCTTGGGGGCTTTTCCTGAACACCTACCGCAATTTGCGGTTCGGGAGTTACCTGATAGCGGCTGGCTTCTTGCTGCTAACGGCGTTACTTCCCTGGCATTGAGCCGCTTACACGTAAGGACGCCCAAACGCAACATCGTACCCTTGTCGGTGGATGAAGTAGCACGATTCTGGTCCGGTTTCCGGACCTCGCGCGACCTTGCCATCGTGGGCTTGATGTTGCTCCAAGGGCTGCGGTCCCAAGAAGTGCTGGCTCTCAATCAGGAAGGCCTATTGCTGTCAGGAGCACAGGCCCGCGTGCACGGCAAAGGGAACAAGATCCGCTTTCTGCCGCTGGCTCCCGAGTCTATCCAACTGCTGGACCGCTACCTGCGGCTGGAACGGCCCAGCCCCTCTCCGGCTGCTCTTTTTGTTTCCCTCAAAGGGCGAGCACGGGCCGCGCGCATGACACGGAGGGTTGCGATCCCTGTTTCGCCACCATCGTCTGACCACCGGCGTGAAGCTCGCCAACCCACACCGGTTCCGCCACTATGCTGGGTTCCGGACTATTCCGGGTGAAGGAAGTATGTGTGGGCGAAAAGCCCGTCAATGCTGAGGCGGAGCGCGTCCTCTCATGGAATTGCCCGGCATAGTCCGGAACCCGGCATAGTGGCGCCTATTCCGGGGCCAGAATAGTCGCCACACATACCCCACCGAGATGCTTTTTGCCGGTATGACCTTGCCGAACGTGATGAAGTTGCTTGGGCACAGCTCAGCGGACATGACGATGCGCTATCTCAAAATCACTTTGCCCGACGTGCAGCGCGAGTTTCATCTGGCATGATCGCAACCTCGCCACCTCGCACCGCAGCCGAAGTCGTCGGACACCACCCTCGGTGCCGATCTACCAGGACTTCTCGAATCACTTCGCACGTCGCAGCATGTCCTGGAAATGTTTCGCCGCACACTGCCGGACGGCCGTTCCCGCCGGCGCCTGGGCCGCCTTGCCAACCGCCTCATCAAGATCGTCGCCGAAGCACTCAAACTCTCACCATCTGAGAAATAGGCAGAGATTGGCTAAATCGCTCCTCGCCGCCCGCCCTATGTGTTTTGATTGTCAGATCTATACTCACGGGGGATTGCGGGGGATAAAGTAGGGGTGCGCTGGCGAGAGGGCGGGTTGCCGGCCGAGGGGATGCTGCCACCGCCGAACTGCCAGGGCTTTGTCGGACGGCATCGGTATGCGGATGGATCATCAGTTTGACCCGACCGGCAACACTCCACCTTTGGCTTGGCCGGGCCAAGCTGGTCGACAATTCGGTCTCAGATTCGCGAGCCGTTGTCATGA
>JAOAPT010000724.1 GCA_025463045.1 Candidatus Solibacter sp. | reverse complement strand
ATCTGTTGGAAGAGGCTGACGACGTTCTGCCGCAAGGCTTCCACTTCCGGCGTCATCGGGGGCTCGATGTCCGGAAGCCGCTCGACGCGGGCGCGAAGGAACGGTTCGGTGGCGGTGAATTCGGTGGTGCGGATGCGAGCGATGCCTTCGCAGAAGAGCAGCAGGTTGTCCTTCGGCACCTTGATCGCTTTGTGCATGACGCACACCGTGCCCACCTTATAGAGATCGTCAGGCGTGGGTGATTCGACACGGGGGTCGAGTTGCGACACGACGGCGAGCGTGCGGTTTTCGCCTAGCGATTGGACGAGCGCGAGCGATGCGGGGCGGCCGACCGTGATCGGCAACAGTGCGCCCGGATAGATAACCGTGTCACGTACCGTGAGGACGGGCAGTTCCTCCGTCGGCGGACTAGTAGATGTTGGAATGGGTGTTTTTAGTTCTTCAGGCATGGCGCTAACCACAGTGTAACGGGCGGACTTCCTTGCAAAGTGTGTGTTTTGCGGCTAGGCGCCCTTTGGATAACAGCCGAGAATGCGCAAAAAGTCGGCAATCTCGCGAAGATGATTGAGGGCATTTTCGGCAACCGGCGAATCGACACGGCCCAGGAAGTCGAGATAAAAGAGATACTCCCAGGGTTTGCCGCGCAATGGGCGCGATTCGATTTTCATCAGATTGAGGTCGCGGAGGGCGAAGGCACTCAGAGCGCGGAAGAGGGCGCCGGGAATATTGCGCGTGCTGAAAACCAGCGAGGTCTTCCACTGCGTGGCGGCCGGAGGACGAAGCGGATTTCGTTTGGCATATAGCGGCGTACGCAGCAGGAAGAATCGGGTGAAATTCTGCCGGTCGCTTTCGATTGAACGCCGTAGGATATTCGCTCCGTAGATTTCGGAGGCGACGGCGCTGGCGATGGCGCCCGCGTCCTTAAGCCCTTCCTCCATGATCATTTTCACGCTGCCGGCGGTGTCATAAAAGGGAGTCCGTTCGAATTGCGGATTCCGGGCAAAAAAATCCAGGCACTGATTTAATGCCACCGGGTGAGAATATACCTGCTTGATTTGCGAATACTTAACGCCTTTTGGCGCGATCAGATTATGCACGATCCGCACATTTGTTTCGGCGACGATGGGGAGCTCGAAATTGACCAGGTGATCGTAATTCTCGTGAACGCTGCCGGCCAGCGTGTTTTCTATAGGGACGATGGCTCCGGTGGCGCGGCCTTCCTTCAGGCCGCGGAAAAGATCCTCAAAGCGCACACAAGGAAGGACTTCCACCTCCGCCCCGCAAAGTTTACGGGTGGCCTCTTCGCTGAAGGCTCCGCGTTCCCCCTGGAAGGCGATGATTTCGCGGCGGGCGCTCACCGGGTCACCCCGTCCCACCGGCGGACCTGCGAGTCGGGCAGTCCGATTAAATCGAGCACGCGATCCACGCTGTGGTCGACAATATCCATGACAGTTTGGGGATTATGGTAAAAACCCGGGATTGGGGGCGCAATAATGGCGCCCATTTCGGCTAATGCCGTCATATTTCTCAAATGCCCGAGGTGAAACGGGGTTTCGCGGACCATTAGGATCAATTTACGCCTCTCCTTAAGTATGACGTCGGCTGCCCGGATCATTAGATTGGAACTGATGCCGCCCGCGATGGCGGACATCGTGTGAATCGAGCACGGAGCGACCACCATCGCGTCGATCCGACAGGAGCCGCTCGCGATCCGCGCACCGATGTCCTCAAGGGGGTAGGAGAAATCCGAGAGGGCCCGGGCATCGGCGGCCGACTTGCCGGTTTCGAGGAAGAGAGTCTTCTCGCCGGATCGTGTGAGGATCAAATGGACCTCAATTCCACCGGCGGAGCGCAGCCGCTCAAGGAGGCGCCACCCGTAAATTGCGCCGCTTGCCCCCGATATTCCGACGATAACTTTAGATGTCATAATCCGTACTGTTCCGTTATCAGAACAAGAATGCTGCTTTTTCCTTGCCCAAAGAAAGTGCGGCGGCTTATAATCCGGCTGGGCAGAGAACGTTTACTGCAAGCGGTCAGAAAGCGGCAGTAAGCGGGATCATATCATGGACCGACCTGGCGAAAAGCTGAAGAGAGTGCGGGAACGACTCAAGCTGACTTATCGCGACGTGGAAAAGGCGAGCCAGCAGATCGCCGCGCGGCGGGAAAGCGATGACTTCGCGATTGCATTGAGCCGGCTTGCGGATATCGAAAATAAGGGTACGGTGCCGACAATGTTTAGGCTGTACTCGCTGTGCGCAATCTATCGCCTGGATGCGCAGGAAGTGCTCCGCTGGTACGGAGTTCCGCTCGAAATGTTGCCGTCGGAATCGCTGAATATTTCGCTCAATGATACGCACCTCGCGCATTTTTCGGGCGAAGGTCCGGCGACGGTGCCGAATCCGCCGGAATTCTCGATCGATTTGAATTCCACGACATTTCTCAGCCACGTGGTCCGCCGCTGGGGCAAGGGCGCGATTCGTCTGCTGAACGGCGTCGATATGCGGCAGCATCGATTCGGTTTTGTGGGGCTTGAGGATTGGTCGATGCATCCCGTGCTACACCCGGGAGCGTTGGTGTTGATCGACGAGGGCCGGCGGCGAATCGCAACTTCGGGATGGACTACGGAACTCGATCGGCCGATTTATTTCCTGGAACACCGTACGCGCTATCTATGCGGCTGGTGCTCGCAGACGGGCGACCAGCTACTCGTGCAGCCGCATCCTTCCTCGCAGCAGAACCCCGTCAACTTCGCCACGAACGAGATTGATGTGATCGGCCAGGTAGTGGGTGTGGCTATGCTTCTGGAAGTGAAAAAGCGCCGCCATGCTCGTAGCGCAGGAGTTCCAGCAGAGTCTCCAAATCCGTGAGATAGAGTTGGCGCTCCACCTGGTGCGCCGTGGAAGGCGGCAACTCGCGATAGGGCAGCGTTTCCAAGGGCGCTTGGGACGACGTCAGGTAATCGTCGAGATCGGCCTTCTGCTCCGAAAGCGTGAAATTCAGCCATTCGGCAAAGACGTGGTGATGACCGTGGCACAGTGTGCGGTCAGTGATTTCGCGGCCCACGATCTCAAGCAATGCGGGATGGGCATACTTGCCCGTCAGTGAATCGCGAAGGGACGCCATAAACACAAGCCGGCCGAAATGGGTCGGAATGCGTGAGAGCGTCTTACGCCACAGGTCGGCGGCAGGGCCTCCCTTCAACTCCGGATTGGCGGCAAAGTCACCCAGAAACTCTCCTGACACGGTGCGGGCGCCGACCCAAACGGCAGCCACTATCTGATTTTATATCACCCGTCCGACGACGTCCGGACATTCGTCAAACTCTAGTGCTTCGGTAATGGATAGCGTTCCAATTTCAGAAAATATTTAAGATAAACACCTTACGACGGTACGGTCACGTATAGCCTAGTACCAGATTTAATACGCAGTAGACAGCAGAAGGATAACAAAAACCATGAAAAAGCTTACGCTTCTCGCCTTTATCGCCCTCTCCCTCTTCGCAGCCAAGACGGTGAACAAGGCCGACAATCCGTATCCGTCGTGCGATCCTTGCCCCTGGGTCCGTTAATATCTGAAGACAGTAAGACGAGCACTGCACTGAGTGATACCATCGAAGGCGAAAACGCTCGATGACCAGTACAGTGCTCGTTTCGGTTTTAAAGGCAATTCTGTTGATCGGCTCGGCGCTTATGGCGTTCCGGCTGTATCGAACAGGGTTATATCGTTTGTACCCGGTTTTTTTCGCCTACTTCACGTTCCGCATTCCGAATGCCATCTGGCCTTTGTTATTGAACGGCTCCTCCGGCCTTTACCAGCAAATTTGGCTCTTAACCGAACCGATCGTTCTCGGATTCTATATCCTGATGGTTCGCGAGCTGTATCGGCTCGTGCTGGCAAAGTACAAAGGGCTCTATACGTTAGGCCGCTGGGCGATGTACACGGCGATGACTGTGTCGGTGATCATCTCAGCGATCAGCCTGTTGCCCACCATCAAGCCAAGCGCGGCACAGCGCTCGAAGGTCATGATCTATGTGCTCGCGACCGAACGCGGGGTCAACACGGCGCTCTCGATATTCATTGTTCTATTGATACTGTTCCTCAGCCGGTATCCGGTGCGGTTGAGCCGCAACGTGCGGGTCTACGCCGTGATCTACTCGCTCTTCTTCCTCAGCAACATGTTCGTGGTGCTGATGCGCAGCCTTTTCGGGCTGAAGATGGTGGACGAGGTGAACATCGCGTTGATGGGAGTTGCCGCCGTTTGTCTGGTGGCCTGGCTGCTGCTGCTTTCGCCGAATGGGGCCGAATTGCGCCTGCCGGAGCCGACATTAGGGCCGCAATATGAGCACAGGCTGCTGACGCAGCTCGATTCGCTCAACGCCGCGCTGTTGAAAGTAGGGCACCGCGACGCGCCTAGGGCGATTTCCTCGAAACGTTAGTATAATATCCTTGGTTAATTTGGTACTAGATTAAGGCTCAACGCATTGCGGTGTGCAATATTTGCAGGTATTCTTAACCAGACGGTTGAGGATCTGACATGACTCTTGCATTTCTGACAGCGGCTTTGGCCAGTGCGGCACTGATTACCGGGCTCATACTAGCATTGCGTAACCTGGCTCTTACCGAGTCTGCATTGCCGGTGACGGCAGAGTGGATCAGTGAGCTCTCGACAGACCGTTATCGTCCTATGATGCGCCTGCTGGATCCCCGCGAAGTCGAGTTTCTTCGATCGCAGCCGGGATACACGCCCGAGATGGAGGCGCGGCTTCGCACGCAGCGGTGCCAGGCATTCCGCGGCTATCTCCGCTGCCTGCACCTGGATTTCCAGCGTGTGGCGACGGCGCTGAAGATCATCATGACGCAGTCGGAACTGGACCGCGGCGATCTGGCTGCCGTCCTGATCCACCATCAAATCCAGTTTGCTTTAGGGATGCAGGTGGTGAACGCGCGACTGATGCTCTATAAGTGGGGGATTGGCCACGTCGACGCGGCTTCGCTGCTGCGGACGTTCGACCTCATGCGTATCGAACTGGGCAGCATGATGCCCGCCACTTCCGCAGCGTGCGCCTAAGTTAACCACGCCTAAAGGCGCTTGAGCAGCTCCTTCGCTTCCTTCAAGTGCGGATATTTCTTTTCCGCATCTCGAAACTCGCGGGTGTGAACCCTGCGCCGTACTCCGCCGTGGTCTACCGGAAACCGCAGGTGCAGCATCTCGTGAAACATCACATACTCCAGAGCGAGCACGGCTACCGAGGGACGGTCGAAGATGCGGCTGATGATGATCGCGTTGTGGGACGGATCGAAATGCCCCAGCATGCTGCGCGATGCTCCGCGGCTCCAGCCGAGCTGCGGGCGCCCCAGCATGCCGTCGAAATAGACTGAATTGAGGCGCTCGAAGATCTCTTCGAGGTTGAAATGCTCGCCTACCGGTCCGGAAATGAACTTGCGTCCGCGGATCTGACGTACCAGATGCGCCTGGCGCCGCATGTCGCGCCGGTTCAAGTAGAGGCGGTAGCGGTGCGAGTAGATCTTCGGCGTTTCCTTGCGATATAGCTTGCCGAGCAGAATGTGCGCCAGCGCCTCGATCACCGGAGCGGGCGCGCCGGCCAGAAGATCCGACATGCGCACGTGGAGCGCGCCGTTCTCCAGGCGGATGAAACTGTCGGCGTTGGCGAACCGGCAGAATTCGACGCGCATTTCGGGCAGCGCGGTCCGCGGCTTCAACTCGCGGAAAACGCGGGAGTAGATTTCTTCCGGAGACTCGAAAAAGAGGGAACTCTGCAGGCCCAACCCCATGCATTTTCAGAGTACCGCGAAGCGCCGCGCCGGGTAAGCAAGATCACCCAATTTACTGCAAGTGGGTTAACCTGAGTATTTATACTCGTTCAAGGACAACCAATTGCCAAAGGCCAAAATCAGCGCGCTCGGCTGCTATACGCCTCCGCGCGTGCTCACCAACCAGGATCTGGAGAAACTGGTCGAGACCAACGACCAATGGATCATGGAGCGTACGGGAATCCGGGAGCGCCATATTGCCGCGCCGGAGATGGCCACCTCCGACATGGCGATCGAAGCGGCGCGGTGCGCCCTCCTGCAGCGGGGCATCGATGCGCGTGAGATCGACGCGATCATTCTCTGCACCGTCACGCCGGATCACATGTTTCCTTCGACCGCCTGTCTGGTACAGAATGCGATCGGAGCCAAAGGGGCGTGGGGTTTCGACCTGATTGCGGCATGCTCGGGCTTTCTTTACGGCCTGACCACGGGCGCGCATTTCGTCATGGCCGGTACGCATAAGAAGGTGCTGGTGATCGGCGCGGACACCATGAGCCGCATCATCGACTACACCGATCGCGCCACCTGCGTGCTGTTCGGTGATGGCGCGGGCGCAATGCTGATCGAAGCGGTGGGTGAGCACGAGGATGGCGCGGGGTTCATCGATTTCCTGGGCGAAATCGATGGCTCGGGCGGCGAGTTTCTCCGCATGCCGGCAGGCGGCAGCCGCCGTCCAGCGTCGCACGAGACGGTCGATCAGCGCATGCACTACGTGCATCAGGAAGGCGGCCAGGTCTTCAAGTACGCTTCGCGCAAAATGTACGAAGTCTGCCGCGATATCCTGGAGCGCAATCACTTGAAGGTGGAGGACGTCGGACTCATGATCCCCCACCAGGCGAACATCCGAATCATCAAGGCGGCGGGCGATCGCCTGGGAATCGCGGCCGAGCGCGTGATGGTCAATATCGAAAAGTACGGCAATACGACGGCGGGCACGCTGCCGCTCGCCACGCGGGATGCAATCGCGGAGGGCCGGCTGAAGAGGGGCGACCTGGTACTCTTCGCTGCCGTCGGCGCGGGCTACACGGTAGGCGCGAGCCTTTGGCGGTGGGCGTTCTAAAGGGCAGGGAGTCGAGGAAGTCAGGGGAGTCAAGGGACTCAGAGTGGCGCTTCGCCGCAGACTCCCTAGACTTCCTCGATTCTATTGACCTCCTCGACTCCCTTGCTACATCCCCACTTCCTTAATCCGCACGCCCGTCGCTTTTCCGCGCGGCATATCCAACTCGAGGATGCCGCCGGCGTCGGATTGCACTTCGAAGATCTCTTCGTCGTCTATTTCCACCTGATAGATCCGCTTGGGCTGCAATCCCAGAATGAAGACCGCCTCTTCTTCGTCGAGCGTCACGCGGAATTTGCGGGCGCGCTGGCCGAAGCAGATGAGTGCCTCTTTCAGCGAGATCGGCGGTGCGTTGAGTTGCGTGCTGAGCGGCGTCAGGTGCCCTTGCGAAAACATCTGCATGTTGCCCTCCCAGTAGCCGAACCACTCCGCGTCCTCGTCCCAACTGGAGCGTACGAACAACTTGCCGAAATCGTTGTTGTGATAGATCAGCGGCACGTGATAGTAGCTGAGACCTGGCTGATAGGGATTCGCCCAGAGGAACTCGTACGGCGCGCCGAAGGTGCCGCGTAGCATGAAGTGATCGTGCATCAGCCAGCCCTGCAGCACCTGGCTTTCGGCGGCGTTCACATCGAGCGCGACCATCTCGAGTTCGGCGGCGCGCGAGAGTGCCGCGGCCTGCAGATCCGGCTCGCCGGCCTTTTTCGTCAGCCCGATGCGGTACTCGTTCTCGGGCGCCTGGTAGGTGGCGGGATAGTGCGTGAGCAGGTGCTCGATCGGAAAGTCCTTGAAGAAGTGCGGCACGGTCTCGCGGAGATCGAGATTGGTGTTGTCGCGAATCGCGTGCAGCAACTCCCATAGCGGGTACGCCTCGTCGCGCGCCACCACGGGCTTGCCGGCTTTCAGGGCGGGTAGCATCTGGCGATCCCACCACTGCTTGACGATCTTCTCGAGCGCGGCCTGCGGAGCCTTCGGCGCATGGTCGTACAGCGCGATGGCGGCGAGAGTGCGGGCGCGCACAGCCGGGATAGCATTGTCGGCTCCAGCCTCGATTCCCTTCGACAGGCGGGCGGAGAGATCGCGGCGCTGCGCGTCCGTCATCAGCTCCTGGCACCAATCGAAGACCAATGCCTGCTGGCGCAGATCGGCGGCGGGAGTGAGCGACCACTCGACCGCCTTCTTGCCGAACTCCGCATCGCCGGAGACCTGGTAGTACAGCGCCCACGCGAAGCCTGGCTGCGGCATTGGGGCTTTGCCCGCAACGAGTGTCTCGAACTGCTGCCAACGCGGCGAGGCGCGCTCGCGCTCGCGCTTCAGCAGGCGGATGCGCTGCGGGCGCAGGAAGAGGCGGGGATGCTCGGTGAAGACGGCCACGGGGTCGTCGGAAGTTTGGGCGGCGAGCGCCACGCAGAGACAACAGAACGCGGCTGCCAACCCGGTTTGGGCCCTCATCCTCACGATTGTGTCATAGCGACACAGCGCTTGCCCACCGGGTCCACAATCCTGCTCAAGTTGCATTGCACAAAATACTGACACAAAGCGAGTTAACGTCATTGACACTTGGGTGTTGGATTGCTATTTATGGTGGTGAATTGGCGAAGTACTTTCAAGCCTGCCCTCTGCTGCAACAGGCGGGAAGAAGAAAAGTGGGCCGAAGAGACAGCGTGCTTGCGGGAGCCGATGTTTGCAGGAGTTTTAGCTCACAGACCTTCTCCTTTGTTGGTTGCTGCAGAGGGGTTTTTTTGTAAAACGGTTTCCAACGATCTCTCCAGGGGTTCATGGGTATCGGTAGTTGTCTGGCGTTTCTGGTAAGGAAAAATAGGACGCGGACCTGACCAGGAATCGAAAAGCTCGATGCAGTATTCCAGATAGCCCGACGCCGGATCCCAAGCCCAACCCAGGGCGAGCCGCATCGAATTCAACCCCGTAGGTCTGGGGGACGAATCGATGCGGTTTTTCTTTTTTGGGGGGTAACGCTGCGCGTCGATCTCCCTTCGGGAGATGGGAGACGGGGGGAGTTCGCTGCGCGGCTAGAAGCTTAGCGTGCGCGTACGGGGCTCTTCTTCCGGATTGGGTAGATAGAGAGTCTTGCAGTGCTCGCAGCGGTAGATCTCGGCATCTGCGCCCCACTTCTGTCTGACCTCTTCGCCGAAGAAATACCAGCGCTTGAGATGACCCGCGCAAAGCTTCTCTTTCGCGTCCTTCTCATTGCAAGCGCGCATTCGGGGAATGCGGCGTTTGACCTTGGTGCCGTCGCTGAGTGTATCGATCAGTTCGGCGACCGGAACTGGCTTATCGGACGCCGCGTATTTCGGATTCGCCATATCGAGAACGGTCAGTATAACAACAACGGGCGGGCCGCGGAGTTCCCGCGCCCGCCCGTTGTGGCTTATCTAGTCTACTGCACGGGGATCGTCGACGCCTTCGTCGTGACGCCGCCGATGATCAGCGAAATCGGCACCGTCCCGGCCGAGATCCCGGCGGGCACGGTGACGTTGACCTGGTAGAGGCCGGGGAAGCCGGGCGCGAGGCCGCTGAACTGTACGGGCGCGTCCTGTCCGCCGATCGTCACCTTGGGCGAGTTCTTGGTAGTGGCGAGCGTCGTCCCGCTCGCGGGTTCTCCGCTGGCCGGTTGGTTGGACACCGGCCCGAGCCCGTTCATGTAGAGCTGCAACAGTTGTCCGCGCTTCACGGGATTGGCGGTGGTCACCACCCCATAGTTCTGGTCGAGCGCCGCGGCGACGCCGGAGTTTTCGAAGAACGCCGGCGTGGTATCGGCGAGCGCCACCGTCACCACATTACCGAAGACGAATTCGTCGATGATCACCTTCACCTGCGCGGAGGTCTGTCCCTGAAGTTCCCAAGGCACCTGCACGTTGATCTGGTTCGGGCTGACGTATACGATCCGGCCGGGATAGCTCAGCTTGGCGGAAGGCACATCGAAGCTGACGCTCACGTTATCGATCACCATGGGCAAGGTGCTGGTGGTGGCCGGGTCGGAGTACAGACTCAACGCCGTGCCGAAGATCGCGACGTACGAACCGGGCGCGATCGGCGATTGGAAATTGGCGTCGTTGACAATGCCGCCGGCGCTGATCGTCGGCTGGTTCCAACCGTATCCGCTAAACGTATACGACTGGTTCGCGATCTTCGCCGTCACCGTGATATCGCCGACCTGCTGAACCGTGAGGTCTGTTGCCGCGATGCCGAAGGCATCGGTGACGGTCGACGAGTTCTGGAAGGTCACCGCGCCGCGCGGGCTGACACTCCAGGTCACCGGCGAGCCTGGGACGGGGACGCCCGACGCATCGGTCAATTTGACGCCGATGCCGTGAGGACGCAGGGTATAAAGCGGATCCACGGGCTGCTGGCCGACGATGCCTTCGAACCCGCCGCTACCCACATAGACCAGGTTGTACCCTGTCGCCGCGCCGCCGCCGACCAGGTAGAGATAGGGAATCGTCAAGGAAACGCCGGTACCCTTGAGCGTCACAGCGCCGCTGTACGAGCCGGCTACGGGCATACTCCCGTTGAGCGTCAGATTCAACGTAGTCGCCGCGCCGGCCGCCAGGGCGAGACTGGTCTTGTCCAACGTGGGGGTCACCCCCGAGGCCAGATTGCCCGTGAAGGATTTCGCGCCGGG
>JAOAPT010000682.1 GCA_025463045.1 Candidatus Solibacter sp. | reverse complement strand
AAGGTCCGGCGTCTCTCAGAAACACATTGGCAAAAACGGAATTACCCGCCGGTAGTCGCGAAGGGTTTAGGAATCACCTCGGTTTTGCCGGCCGTGGATTGCCGCAGCATGGGCGCCCCAGGACATCGTTCACGCCGGACTTCACGAAAAACCACCCGGAAATAAATCCTAACCTTGCCAAACGGCAAAGTTATGGTTTAAGTCACAGCCGGCGTGTACAACTTCATCGTCACCCTGACGGACAGCGCTCCGCACACTTCCGGGAACGCAAACCTGGAGAGCCAGGCCGCAAAGCCTCGGCACATCATTACCAAGAATGGCACCAAGAATGGCGATCCAGGCTGATTGAACCTCTTCACCATCACCGTGTCACCCGCGCCGAGTCACGGGACTGTTCCGCGTGCGCCAGTTGCGCCGCGCCTGACATCAGCGCAGACACATTGTCACTCAGTCAACCAGGAGTTATCCTGACCTGCAACCCGAACTCGATATGTGCTGAGAATTATTCAAAGGAATTCTCGCCAAAATACTGGTAACCGTAAGTCGCTGAACGGTATACTGACCCTTACCGTCAAGTAGGATTCGCATTGTCCGCTTGGGCGGACATAATCAAGGAGAAACTCCGTGAACCAAAAACTCGTACGCCGGGTCTGCACCGTATCGCTCTTTCTCGTACTCACCGTCGGACTGCTTGCCGCGATCGTGGTCCTCACTTTGGTCACGCCCACATCGACCGCGCAGGTCGGCGTTCCTTATAGCTCGTCGTGCGCAGCTTCGGGTGGAAATCCGCCGTACACGTATTCGATTTCGGCCGGCGCGTTGCCGAACGGTCTGAACATCGGCACCAGCAATGGCGCGATCACCGGCACGCCGACCACAGCGGGTGTTTTCAATTTCACGTGCCTCGCCGTCGATTCGCCGGTGCTTACGATCGCCAATCCCGCAGACGCTAAGCGCGGCGTGATCGCCAAGAACGGCACCCCTGCCGTGACCGGAACCACCTCAGTCTCGATTACCGTAGCCGCCGCTCCGAGCCCCACCCCGGTACCGCCGTCGATCTGGATGGCAGTCATGGGACTGGCAGGCGCGGGACTGTTCCGCATGCGCCAGATGCGCCGGGCCTAACGCGGCAGGTGGTCGCGCAATAGCGGATACAGCGATTTCGTGAAGCGGACGGCGGCGTCGGTGGCCTCGGCGTCTCCGCCCTTTCCATCCCACACAAAAATCCGAACCAGCGTGGTATCGCTCCGGCGATCGCGCAGGGCGTCGGCGGCCAGCCAGAATTTAGCCTCCCACTCGCCCGCCATCACGCGGCGCGACGTCTGATACCAATACGTGACCACCGCCCGCTGATTTGGCGTGGCGAGCACAAAGCGGTTGACCGTGATTCTGCCGGGTGGCACGTCGACCGCGAGTTCGCCCGAGTCCTGCGGCTCCCATCCCGTTGCCGGAAGGCAGACCTTGGGCGAGTGCGGCTGGCTCGCACCGCCCCGCTGCGAACGGAAATAGGCGACCAGCAGATTGGCCGCAAGACCGGTGCGCCGATCTTGATACGTGCTCGTAATGCGCGCATCGGCTCCGAGATTATTGATCACGCCCTCCGCGAGCACGTCGTCGCCCACCTTCGACCAGTCGCCAATCTCAGTGGGGAAGCGCCCCAGATCGGGCACGGCCGGCAGGCGCTCCACACCCGAGACGAAACCCACCGCGAGCGCCTGCGCCGCCAGCACGGCAGCCACCAGATAAGTCCAGCGATTACGCATGCCGGCGCCGCCGCAGTTTCGTTAGCAGCACGTGAATCAGGAAGATCGCCGCCATCGCGCCGGCAAACAGCAGCCAGCCCGCGATCGTGTGGAACGCGCCTTCGGAGAGCGCCGGTACATACGCGCTAGCCGCCACCCGGACGGCATTCGCCAGCATCGCGACCGGAATCGCGGCAATCAACAGCGCGGCGCGCATCCACGGCCGGTCGTCGGCGAGATACGCGAACACCACGGCGGCAAACCCGAGCGGCAGCAAATATCGCAGTCCGTTGCACGCCTCTACGACCGCGACCCGATGCGCTCCCACCTGCAGCACATTGCCTTCGCGAATCGCCGTCACGCCCACCGCCCACAGGATCGCCGCCGCCTGACGCGTCGCCAGCAATTGCAGAGGCAGCGTCACCTGGTTGTACACAATCGCCAGTTTCGGCAGCATGAAGAGCGAGAGCAGAATCGGGAAGAACCAGGCGCGAGCGCGCGCGAAACCTCCGAAGCAGATCACGACTCCCAGCGCCGAGCAGAGGAATCCGACAGCGCCCGCGAACAGCCCGACGCCGATCGCGCCCGCCACTTGCAGGCCGGCTCCCGCGGCGATCCACAGAAATCCCCACATCGAAGGTTGTGCCGGCACCTTCCGCCACAAATTGCGCTCACGCCAGACGATCCACAGAATCACCAGCGGGACCAGAAATCCGTGGCCCATATCTTCGTCGGTCCACCACTGGAAGGCCATGCCGCGCAGCACGCCCGCATAGCACACGAGCAGGGATATGGCGGCCAGCACGATGGCTGCCTGGGATTTGCGATTCATGTCCGAATCTTCAGTATAGGCGCGCATAATGAGAAACGCGGGAGGAATCGAAATGAGAGGATTGATCGTGATGCTGGCCGCCGCCGCTTCCCTGCTCGCGCAGGGCGACAAAATTCGCGTGATCGCGTTCGGAGCGCATCCCGACGATTGCGACATCCGCGCGGCGGGAACCGCGGCGCTATTCGCGGCCGCCGGACACGCCGTGAAATTCGTTTCCGTGACCAACGGCGATGTCGGTCATCAGACGCTGCAGCCCGCTGCGCTCGCCGAGCGCCGGCTGGGCGAAGCCCGCGAATCGGCGCGCCGGCTCGGCATCGAATACGAAGTCCTCAACAATCACGACGGGGAACTGCTGCCGACGCTCGAAGTACGCAAGCAGATCATCCGCGCGATCCGCCAATGGAATGCCGACGTGGTGCTCGCGCCGCGTCCGAACGATTATCATCCCGACCATCGCTACACCGGTGTCCTGGTGCAGGACGCGGCCTACATGGTCGTCGTGCCGCACATGGTCCCCGAGACGCCGGCGCTGCGCAAGAATCCCGTCTTCCTCTACTACGAAGACGGCTTTCAGCGCCCCAATCCCTTCCGCCCGGACGTCGCGGTGGCGATCGACGACGCCATCGATAAGAAGATCTCCGCGCTCGATTCCCACGTCTCTCAGTTCTATGAGTGGCTTCCCTGGGTCGCCGGCACGAGCGCCGACGTTCCGAAGGATCCCGCGGAGCGAAAGGCGTGGCTGAAGCGCACGCGCACGCGCGACATCAGTCCGGCGGTCCGCGCCTCGCTCGTGAAGTGGTACGGCGCGGAGAAAGGCGGCGCGGCGCGCTATTACGAGGCGTTCGAAATCTGCGAGTACGGCACGCAGCCCAACGAGGCACGCATCCGCCAGTTGTTCCCGATGCTGCACTAGAACGTGCTGCACTAGAACATGCGCTAGAACGCGGTGCGCGGATGCCGAATGTTACACTTACTGAATGCCTTACAGCCACATCCTGTTCGACGTATCCGACGCCGGGATTGCGCTGATTACGATCAATCGTCCCGATAAGCTGAATGCCCTTTCGGGCGCGGTGATCGGTGAATTAGAACAGGCGTTCGCAGAGGTAACTCGCAAGCCGGAGGTCCGCGCCGCGATTCTTACCGGGGCGGGTGAAAAGGCCTTTGTCGCCGGCGCCGACATCAAGGAATTGGAAGCGCTCACCGCTTACGAAATCCGCACGCTGGCGCTTCGCGGACAGGGCATCTTCCGCGCGATCGAAACCTGCGGCAAGCCCTCCGTCGCGGCGATCAATGGGTTCGCGCTCGGCGGCGGACTCGAGTTGGCGATGGCCTGCACGGTGCGCTTCGCCAGCGAGAATGCGAAGGTCGGACAACCGGAAGTGAAGCTCGGCCTGACTCCGGGTTATGGCGGCACGCAGCGCCTGCCGCGTCTCATTGGCCGCGGCCGCGCGCTCGAACTGCTGCTCGCCGGCGATCCGATCCCGGCGGCGGAGGCGTACCGCATCGGGCTGGTCAACGCCGTCATGCCGCAGTCGGAGTTGCTGGATTATAGCCGGACCTGGCTGGCGAAAGTGCTGGCCAACGGTCCGGTGGCATTGGCACTGGTAATGGAAGCGGTCGATACCGGCCTGAGTTGCGGGCTCGAAGAAGGGTTGCGGTTCGAAGCCGCGGCCTTTGGCCTGACCGCCGCGACCGAAGACCGTCGCGAAGGAACGCGCGCGTTTCTGGAGAAACGTCGCGCCGTGTTTACAGGAAAGTGAGACATGCCGAAAGTATTTGAAGGCCAGTTATCCGCCGCGGGACTGCGGTTTGGGATCGTCGTCAGCCGCTTCAACAGCTTCATCACCGACCGCCTGCTGGGCGGCGCGATCGACGCGCTGACACGCGCCGGGGCGAACCCCGATCTGATCGATATCGTCAAAGTACCGGGCTCGTGGGAAGTGCCGCTGGTGACCGGCGAGCTCGCGCGGCAGCACCGTTACGACGCGCTGATCTGCCTGAGCGCCGTGATCCGCGGCGAAACGCCGCACTTCGATTACGTCGCCGGAGAGGCCGCCAAGGGCATCGCCCACGTCTCTTCGGAGACTGGAGTGCCGGTCGCCTTCGGCGTACTGACGACGAATACGCTGGAGCAGGCGATCGACCGCGCGGGCGCCAAGGGCGGCAACAAAGGCTTTGACGCCGCGATGACCGCGATCGAAATGGCAAACCTTCTGCGCACTCTCCGGCAGGCGACGTAGATGGCATCCCGCCGCAGAGCCAGGCAGCGCGCGCTGCAAATTCTCTTCATCTGGGATGCCCGCAAGCAGCCCGTCGAAGACTCGATCGACGCCTATTACGACAACCTCTTCTCCGATGAGAAGCCCGAGCGCGATCCGTTCGTCCTCGACCTGGTGCGCGGCACCGTCGAGCACCTTACCGAGATCGACGAACGCATCACCAAGCACGCCGAACACTGGCGCATGGAGCGCATGCCCGCCGTGGACCGCAATATCCTGCGTCTTGCAGTGTACGAAATGACCCGCGGCGGAACTCCGGCCCCGGTCACGATCGACGAGGCGCTCGAACTGGCGCGCAAGTTCTCCAACGAGGAGTCCGTGCAGTTCGTCAACGGCGTTCTCGATGCCGTCCGGCGCGAAATGCCCGCCGTCTGACGAATGCGAAGGGAATTCTTCGGTTTTGCGGCAACCCGGATTGGCGCTCGGCGCGTCTAAATTTAGTAGTACGGTATACTTCGCTTAAGAGGACGGATTCCCGAATGGCCCGAAGACGGCGCTCCCTTTTTATCCTACCCGTGATCGTTTTTGCCTGCTCCATTGCAGGCGGCTTGTACGGGCCGAAAGTGGAGGTAGCCGCGGCGGCCTCGCAATCGGACGACCTCGACCAGGACGTCCGCAATTTCAGCAAGGTGCTGTCGCTGGTGCAGGAGAATTTCGCCGACCACGTCAGCGCCGACAAGACGGTTTACAAGGGCGCGATTCCGGGCATGCTGCGCACGCTCGATCCCCACTCCAACTTCTTCGACGCGCGCGAATATCAGTTGATGCGCGAAGACCAGAAGGGCCACTATTACGGCGTCGGCATGCAGGTCGGCCCCCAGCCCAACGGCAAGACCGCGGTCAAAGCTCCCTTCCCCGGATCTCCCGCTTATAAGGTCGGCCTGCGGCCGGGCGACATCCTGGTGACCATCAACGACAAGTCCACGGAGGGTCTGAACACTACCGAGATCGCCGACCTGTTGAAGGGACCGCGCGGCACGCCGGTGAAGATCGTGGTCTCCCGCGAGGGCACGCCGGACTACATGACCTTCACGGTGGTGCGCGATGAGATCAGCCGCAAAAGCGTGACCGACGCATTCTGGATCAAGCCGGGCTACGCGTATGTGAAGATCCTGAGCTTCGGCGAGAATACCAGCCGGGAACTCGACGAGAATCTGCGCCGCCTGGGCGAGAACAACATCAGAGGCCTGGTGCTCGACCTGCGCGAGAATCCCGGCGGACTCCTCAATGAAGGCGTCGCCGTGGCCGACCACTTCCTGCCGAAGAATGCGCTCATCGTTTCCCACCGCGGACGCTCCGCCCCCGAGAAGGCCTACGTCGCGCAGCACGGCAATCGCGGGCGCGATTACGCGATGGTGGTGCTGGTCAATCGCTATTCCGCGTCGGCGGCGGAGATCGTCTCCGGCGCGCTGCAGGATCACGATCGCGCGCTCATCCTGGGCGAGACCACGTTCGGCAAGGGCCTCGTGCAGACGGTTTATCCGCTGAGCGACAACACCGCGCTCGCCCTCACCTGGGCGCACTTCTACACGCCGAGCGGACGCCTGATCCAGCGCGACTACTCCAACAAGAGTTTCTACGATTACTACACGCACCGCGACGAGAACGCGCGCAATCCGGTCGACGTCAAGATGACCGAAGGCGGCCGCACCGTCTACGGCGGCGGCGGCATCACCCCCGACGAAAAGTACGATGTGCCCAAGCTGGATCGCCTCGAAATCTCCCTGTTCCGCAGCGGCCTCTTCGATTTCACACGCTCGTATTTCGGCAAGCATTCTCCTTCCACGCTCAGCAAGACGTGGATGCCCGACGATCAGATTCTCGCCGAGTTGAAGACCTACCTGAAGGCCCACGGCACCGTCTTCACCGACGCCGAGTTCACCAAGGATCGCGAGTGGATCAAGCGCTACCTGGCGCGCGAGATGTATACCTCCGCCTTCAACGTCGATGAGAGCGACGCGATGTTCGCCCGCACCGATCCCGAAGTCGAGAAGGCCGTCGAGTCGATGCCGAAGGCCGCCGCTCTCGCCGAGAGCGCCAAGAAAATCATCGTCCAGCGCATGGCCACGCAGGGTAAGTAGGACGGGCCTCCTGGCCTGTCCCCCTGCTAAACTCGGTACTTGAACCCCACAGCGCAGATCATCGTCCTCGATGCCGGGGGGCAGTATTGCCACCTCATTGCCCGTAAGGTCCGCGACCTCGGAGTCTATGCGGAAGTTCGCGCGAGCGAGACGCCCGCGCGCGAACTTGCCTCCGCGCGAGGCATCATCATCTCCGGCGGTCCGAGCAGTGTCTACGATCCTGACAGCCCCACGGTCGACCCCGCGATCTTTGATCTCGGCATTCCGGTGCTCGGCATCTGCTACGGCCAGCAGCTCATGGCGCACCTGCTCGGGGGCGAGGTGCGCAAGGGCGATACGGGCGAATACGGCCTGGCTACGCTCGACCTGCAAGATACGCTCGACCCTTTGTTCGAAGGACTCGCCGGCACCCAACAGGTTTGGATGAGTCATCGCGATGTGGTCGGCCGCGTTCCCGAAGGTTTCACCGTCACCGGCCGCACCGGCACGTGCGACATCGCGGCGATCGCCGCGCCGGGTCGCGGCTTCTACGCCGTCCAATTCCATCTCGAAGTGGTTCACACCACGCGCGGCAACCAGTATTTGTCGAACTTCGTATTCCGCGTCTGCGGCTGCACGCCGGATTGGGACCCGCGCAATCGCGTCCCCATGCTGGAACAGGAAATCCGCGACTGCGTGGGCAAACGCAGCGTCTTCTTCTTCGTCAGCGGCGGCGTGGATTCCAGCGTGGCCTTCGCGCTGTGCACGCGCGCGCTTGGCGCTGACCGCGTCCGCGGCGTGTATGTCGACACCGGCCTGATGCGCGAAGGCGAAACCGATTTCGTCCGTCGCATCGGCAACCTCACCATCGAGCATGCCGAGGAGCAGTTCCTCACCGCGCTCGCCGGCATCACCGACCCCGAACGCAAGCGACACATCATCGGCGAGGAATTCGTCCGCGTGCAGGAGCGCATCATCGAATCGCGCCACCTCATGAACGAACAGTGGATCCTCGGCCAGGGCACCATCTATCCCGACACCATCGAGAGCGGCGGCACCGCGAAGGCCGCGCTCATCAAGACGCATCACAATCGCGTCGCCGGTATTCAGAAGCTGATCGAATGCGGCCGGATCGTCGAGCCGCTCAAATCGTTCTACAAGGACGAGGTCCGCGAAGTCGGCCGCGAACTCGGACTCTCGAGCGAACTGCTCGACCGCCATCCCTTCCCCGGTCCGGGCCTCGCGATCCGCTGCCTGTGCAGCGAGTTCGACGCGCCCGTGCGCGCGACGCCCGAAGGGCTCATCGTCCCCGTGCACTCCGTCGGCGTGCAGGGCGATTCGCGCACCTACGCCCCCGTGCTCGCGATCGACGCGCTCGACCACGCCCGCGCCACGGAGCTGATCAACACGATCGCCGGAGTGAATCGCGTGATCGCGCCAGTCGAGACAAATACGCCCGTCGCCGACATGCAGGTGCGCGCCTGTGCGATCACCGGGGAGCGGCTCGAGCGCCTCCGCAAGTCGGACGGCATCGTGCGCCGATTAAGTCACGAGAGCGGCTACGATCACCAGGTCTGGCAGTTCCCTGTGATCCTGATTCCTCTGGGCACAGAGAACGCGCCCGATTCAATCGTCCTGCGCCCGGTCGATTCCGTCGACGGCATGACCGCACAGTCCGTCCTCATGGATGCTGATTTGCGGCGTGCGATCAGCGCGGAGTTATTGCGCGTGGAAGGCGTTGCCGGCGTGTTCTACGACCTCACCCACAAGCCCCCCGGTACGATCGAGTGGGAGTAGGACAGGCCGGGTTGGCTGTCCCCGAGCCCCATGAAAAACGAGCCCCAATCTGAGCCGCGATTGTGACAAGCTGTGAAAAATTCCCGAATTCCGAAAGTGCGGTCGCGGGCCCCTGGCGAGGCATTAAAAGACGCACTCCAATCGCGCGATCGCCGCTC
>JAOAPT010000342.1 GCA_025463045.1 Candidatus Solibacter sp. | reverse complement strand
CCAGACCGGCCGCCGCCCGTTCCATCTGGCGCGTGCTCGACACCGCCTGTTCGCTGCCCTGCCCGATGTCCTTCACAGCTTGCATCACGTGCTCGAAGCCGATCTGTTGCTGGTTGCTTCCGGCCATGATCTGTTGAAACGCCTGCACACTTTCCTGGATGCTGGAAGTCATTTCCCGCGTGGTGGAAGCCGCCTGGTCCGCCAGCCGTTTGCCCAACTCGACCCGTTTTACCACCTCCTCGGTAAGCATCACGGAGCTGTTGATCCCCTTCTGGATGTCGCCCAGTATGGACTTCACCTGTACCGTGGCTTCTTTCGACTGGTCGGCCAGGTTCTTGATCTCACCGGCTACCACGGCAAAGCTTCGTCCGTGTTCCCCGGCGGCGGCGGCCTCAATGGCGGCGTTCAACGCCAGCAAGTGCGATTGCTCGGCGATATCGTTTACCGTGGCCACAATGTCGCCCACCATCTGCGTCTTCTCGCTGAGCGCTATGACATTCTCGGCCACGGCTTCGGCCTGCTCGCGAATCGATTCCATAGAGCGATTGGTGTTCTGGACCGTCTCCAGGCCGGAATGGCTGGCGACCGAAATGGCCTCCGCGGTGGCAGCTACCTGTTTGGCCTTTTCGCTCATCTGAAAGCATGACTGGCTGACTTGTTGCATGGTGACATTGGTCTCCTGGCAAGCCGCAACTCGTTCCCCGGTGCTGGCGGTCTGCTGCCTGGCGGATGCCAGAATGTCGACCACCGCCGTGTTGAGATCCAGCGTCACGCCGCGCGTTTGCAGGGCCACTTCTTTGAGGCCGGCCACCATACGGTTCAGACTTTGCGCCAGCTTTCCCAACTCATCGCCGCCATCCAATGCGGAAACCTGTGTCAGGTCACCCTCTCCCACGGCGGTCACGAATCTATGGAATTCCGCCAGGGGGCGAGTGATGGAGCGGTGAATGGCAGCGCTGGCGAAGGCAACTAACGCGAATGCCAACAGACCTCCGTACAAAATCACGTGCATCGTGCTATTGGCGCCGGCTCTTGCCTGCTGGTCCCGTTGGCGCAGAAGGTCGCGTTCCTCGCCCTCCATCGCGTTGAGTTTCATCTGGATTTCGTCCATGAGTTCGCTGTCGGTTTGCACTTCCTTAACAGCGGCCCGAACGTTGGTGTTCCTCCGCAGCACGGCGACCTTGCGGTCCAGCAGCGGTTCCAGGATGTCGAGTGCGCGTTGTTGACGTGGATTGTCCGCGGTCAGCTCGCGCAGAGCCTTCCAGTTCACGGCCAGTGTTTTCAAGGCTTCAACGGGGCTCAGGTATTTCACGTCTCCGGTAAGCAGAAAGGCGCGATTGCCCCTTTCGGCATCCGAGAGCTTAATCCACACGCCGGCGGTCTCGGCCAGCACCCGCTGCGAATGGGCGAGCAAATCTGCGTTCTCAATCAAGCGCCCGGTGTTCCGGTAGGTGATGAAAACGATGGCAGCCACGATCAACAGCTTGGCGCTGTAGCCGAGAGCAATCTTTCGTCCGATTGTCAGTTTCATGGTGTAGTTTCCTTGATTACTTGCGCAACGTTTACTTCTGCAAGGTTTACTTCAGCAACGAGAAGCTCGGCGAACAGCGCCTCCGTGCTGATCAGCATCAGCGCGTCCTGCGTTAATCCCTTTAAGTAACGGGCGGACAAGCCGGCGTTGGGGCCGTCGGCGGATTGCAACTCCCTGGAGGCGACGCTGCGGATGCGCTCCACGCGATCCACCCTCAGCCCCAGTTCCCGTCCCTGTTTGCGCAAGAGAATTACCCGCGCCAGACCGTGATTCTCAGTCGTCTCCATACCTAGCAGGCGTCTCAGATCGGCCACCGGCCGGATCTCCCCGTGTACGTTGACGACTCCCGAGAAGAACGTCGGGGCGCCGGGGACGAGGGTCACCTGAACAGGCGGCAGAACCTCGGCGACATCCGCCAGTTCGATACCATAACGGTCATCGCCGATTTCGAGAACGATTACCTGGAAGTCAGTTTCAGCGGTACGGGCCGCCAGAGGGCGGCGGGAAAGCCGTACGGCCCGCTGGCGCCAGACTGCCTCCATGCGTTCCTGGTCCGATTCGAGTATTGCCTTCATGAAACACCTAGATTCTGGAGGTGCATTTTCGCCAACTGTTTCAGTCCGGCCACGGTCAAGCCGTCGCCGTATTCCACCGCCTGTTCATCGCGCAGGCCGGCCGCAAGTTTGAGGACATTCTCAAGCGAGTGCGCCGCCGGACGCGGTTGGCTCCCCTTCGCCAGGGCGAGGCCCAGATAGTAATGAGCCAACAGGAAATTCCGGTCGAGGTAGACGGCTCGGCGCAACGACCGCTTCACGCCGACGCCCTGTCCCGTCTGTTCCAGCAACATGGCGTGATAGAAATGCACCACGGGGTTTAGTCCATCCTGTGCCAATAACCTGTTGCAGCAGGGGATGGCGCTGTCCCAATCGCCCCGGTCCGCAAACCGGCGTAGTTCGTCGATAGTCGGAGGCCGGATCTCTGGCGGGGCAAATCCCTCATTACGGGCCGCTCGCGCGCACAGAATCGGCTGGGGCAAGCTCGCTGCTGCGGCCTTCGTTAAGAGCCCGGGCGGTTCGGCTGCCTTTGACGTGCCCGTTTTGGGGAATGCTTCCTTGGATTTCCGATATACCGTTGCGCCCGTTACGCCTACCGTGTCGAAACAACTGAAGGTCTGCATGTTGTGCTCGGCGACGCCCGCCACAAACCAGCCGCCGTCCGTGAGAGATTCGTGGAACTGCCGGATCAACCGGTGGATCACGTCCGGCGCAAAGTAAATCATCACGTTCCGGCACAAAATCAGATCGAAGTGGGACACCGGTTGCCGGGGCGTCGGGAACTGGTGCTCGACCAGGTTCATGTGTTCGAATGTGATCCACTCCTTGTACTCAGGGTGGATGACCCAACCTCTCCCTTCGGCGGCAAAACACTCCTGCCTGACGGTATCTAAGGTGGAGCGAAGCGCCCATTCCTGGAATCTGCCGGCCTGGGCTTCAGCGAGAGACTGCCGGTTAATATCCGTGGCGAAAATACTGACGTGCCAGCCGTCGAGCCGATGGCCCAGTTCCCGGGCCAATAGGATGGCGAGAGAGTAAGGCTCCGATCCGTTGGCGCAGCCGGCGCTCCAGATGCGAAGCCGTTTGCTGGACTGCTTACGCTCCAGGATCTCAGGAATGACAACGTCGCGGATGGCGTCAAACTGCTCCCGGTCGCGGAAGAAGTACGTCTCTCCAATCGTCAGGTCCGCAATTATTGCGTCCATCTCAACGCGACCCTCCTGACCGTCTGATAACCGCTGGGAGTATGATGCGCAATCGTTCAAATCCAGTTTTGATAGCCTGCGGCCGATCCGCTCAGCCAGGTACTGATCGCGATCGCGGTAGTAGGCCAGACCGGTAGACTCTATAAGGTGGTCCTTCAGCCGGGAAAAATGGGGGTCTCCGATAATGCCTGCCGCAATCTCCTGGGGGTCGCTCAATTCCGTTCCTGCAGGCGCCGCAGACGATCCTGAGCCACCACCTGAAACTCAGCCAGTAAGCGGCTTTCGTGCTCCAGCAAAATGCGCTCCGGGGAAAGCAGGTGAAACACATCGCCATCCACTTCGAATGTTGCCACTGCGCAGTCGTGGAACAGGTTCTTCTCGGGCAGAGGCAGGAAACTCGCCGCAGTCGTGCTGACGATCTGCTGGACAGCACCCACCAGAAAGCCGACGGGGCTGTCGACACCCCGCAAGGTCACACCACGCAAGGTCACACCGCGCAAGATGATGAAGGGCGTATTCAGACCGCGCGGCTGTTCCGGCAAGTTGAAGAGACGGTCCAGCAGAACAATGGGAATGGCGGTTCCACTCCGATCCAGGAAACCCGCCAGCATGGAAGGCAATCCCGGCGGCGTAGCGAGTTGTGCGATGGGCACGACTTCGAGGACCGCTTCGAGGGGAAAAGCGCAGCCCAGCCCGCTCGAATGAAAGACCAGAAGCCTCCGTGGGTTGTCGTTGACCGTTCGCATCTCCTGATCTATCGGCAAGCCTTGGCGGCAGCAGTAGGCCCTCCTCACGGGGGCGAACGATGGCAGGGCCGAGCCTTAAGACCTCACCAGCTCATACAATGGCTCATAAAACGGCTCATACAACGGACTTTCGGGACGATAAGGAAAACATGACGGCGATGAAGATGAAAACCATCCCGATGGCGGACAACAATAGAGGCAGTGCGCGTTTGCCCGTTCTACGGCAATGGGCAAGGTTCACCGGTAAGACCATCCTGATCGTGGACGACGATCCAGATACTCTCCATCTCTTTGAATCCCTGATGGAGAAGGAGGGTTACACAGTGCAAACCGCGAATGGCGCCGAAAGCGCCATGACGTTTCTACACTTTTTCACGCCCGACGCGGTCCTCATGGACATCGGGTTGCCCGGCATAGACGGACTGCAACTGACTCGTCTGATCAGGGAACCGTGGGCAGCAGCACGCGCGGATTACCGCGTCCAGCTTGGGGTGGCCCTTCCGTCGACCGGGAAGGCTCGTAGAATCCCCATATTGGCGGTCAGCGCGACTTCTACGCGGGCAACTGTCCAAGAGGCATACGACGCCGGCTGCGACGGCTACATCACCAAGCCGGTGGACATCGGCACGTTTGCGTCGACCGTAGGCTCTTACCTGGAGGGTGAGGGGCGGCGCGGTTGAAAGACCTGCGCCGCCGGCTAACCAAGCGACTGCTTCACCTCGCACTGCGGGCTATCGACAGTGAACGGCTTGAACAACAGCGAGAAGGCCGCAACGGAAGGGAATGCCGGCGGAGTAGAGTTCCGCGATGAGCATGATTTCGAGGACCGAATTGAGGGCCAATGCGCAGCGCCGCCAGCTCGGAGAGAAGCCTCCGCGGGTTATCACGACGCCTTCTCGCGGCGCCCTGGCAGCACCTTATGTACGGGATAAGGGGGAGAGGTATCCCCTCCGTCAGGGGATAAGAATGGCAGGCCCGGCGCCGCATCAGTTCATACAACAGGGTCTTGGGACGATAAGGAAAACATGACAGGAATGGATGCCAACACCACTCAGATAGCGGATGACAATCGAGTTAGCGCGCCTGGCCACAGGCCTCACACATGGGCAAAGTTCGCTAGTAAGGGCACCCGCATTTTGGACAATGATCGAGCGAGTGCGCCTATCCCCGGTCTACGGACGGGGGTAAAGTTCACGGGTAAGAGCCTTCTAATCGTGGACGACGACCCAGATACTCTCCAGCTACTTGAATTCCTGATGGACAACGAGGGTTACACGGTGCAAACCGCGAACGGCGCCGAAAGCGCTATGGCACTTCTTTACTCCTTCACGCCCGACGCGGTCCTCATGGACATCCGCTTGCCCGGGTTAGACGGACTGACATTGACTCGCCTGATCCGGTCAACCGGGAAGGCCAAACGAATTCCGATATTCGTGGTCAGCGGGACCTTCACGAAGGTGAGTGTCCAAGAGGCATACGATGCCGGCTGCGACGGCTACATCACCAAACCGGTGGACGTCGGCACGTTTGCATCCACGGTGAGCAAGTACCTGGACCGCGACTGACAGCGCGGAATGGGATGAGTTCTAGGCGGGCCGTAATCGGCATAGCCGAGCGGACTATGACCTCGGTCTTCAAGAAATCCGGGGTGAACAAGCGGGACCCACCGCGTCAGGCACACCCCGGCGACCCGCTTGCTTGGTGGCACCGCGACTCTTGAGGAGATTGCGGATATTCTCGGCAACACACCGGAAATCGTTCGCAAGCACTATGCGAAGTGGTCAAAACCGCGCCAGGACAAGATTGACCAATTGATGATCGAATACGCGGCCAGCGTGCGGCAACGTGAGGCCGAGTAGAGCAGTGGGTACAACATGGGTACAGAAGATGTCTATGGCTGCAACTGATTGCTTTTGCAGCATAAAATATGGTGCGGAGAGGGGGACTTGAACCCCCACGAGATTGCTCCCGCTAGCACCTCAAGCTAGTGCGTCTGCCAATTCCGCCACCTCCGCGTTCAGGGTGCTACTTTTTCGCCGGCGTAGCAGGCGCCGGCGTCGACTGGATCGGTTGCTGGCCGGCACCAGGCATCGGCAACGGCTGCGTCACGCCCGGGTTCGGCTGTTGTCCAGGAATCGTCGGTGGCGGCACCACGGGAGACGACTTAGCCGGCGCCGTTTTTGGCGCACTCTCCAAGACCGACGTCCCCAACCCTGCGTTCCTACTCGCCACAATCGATAAAGAAAGCGACGTTACCATGAAAAGTATCGCCGAGATCGTGGTCGCCTTGGATAGCAAGGTTGCCGACCCGCGCGGTCCGAAGGCCGTCTGCGAGCCCATACCGCCAAATGCGCCTGCCAAATCCGCCGCCTTGCCGCTTTGCAGCAAAACCACAATGATCAGGAACAGACACACGATTACATGAACAATCCACAACAGAATATACATCGTCGTCTCTTCAGTATAGGGAAATCATTCCCTGGGGTCAAACTCTCGGTCAAACTGGCGTGACAGGAATCGCGTAATTCAGGAAAAGCTCCATCCCGCGATACTCCCGCTCGCCCAACTCATGAACAATATGACGCGTCAGGTACTCGCGGATTACCACCTCCGGAAATCCGCGTGCCACCGATTCGGACGCCACGATCTCGTCCATATGCGCCAGCCCGTACCGGCAGCTCTCGTTGAACGCCTCGACGACCGCCGGAGTTATCGCGCCCTTATGCCCCGCCCACACCGCGAACACCATCGGCAGCCCCGTCATCTCCAGCCACTCCGCGCCCAGATCGTACACATGCCATGGCAGACTCGCCGGATCGATGTGCAGCGCCGGATCGCCGATGATCAACGCCGCGTCCGCCATCGCCAGCATCGCGTCCAGATCCGGCGCGTGCGAAATCCGTCGAGGCGAGGCGCAATACTTGCGCTCCAGGATCACCCGCACCAACTCCACGCTTGTCCGCGAACTGGAATCCACCGCCAGCGTGCGAATCTCGGCGGCCGGACATTTCGAAATCAGCAGGATCGTGCGCACCGCCCCATGGCACGCGATCCCCGCCCCTGGCAGAATCACCAGATCCTGGCGCGTCAATTCAAACGACGGGACGATTCCGATATCCGCCGCCCCCGATGCCAATTGGTCGGCGCATTCCGCGGGGATCCGGAATTCCAGGTCGAACATCCCGCGCTGGGGACCGTGCAGCATTCCCCAAACAAGCGGTGTGGTATTCAGAAAACTGACCGCGGAAACCCGCAGCCGTGACGAGGTGGCTTGGCTCAACCCTCATTTTATCAAACCCGCCCGACCAAGACCCTGGAGAACCTGGAGAATCGGGATAAGTAGCGGAACGCTACCCCGCCGGTGCTATAATGTAGTGGTTCTGCCCGGCAATTCAGGTTTTCCCCATGTTCCTTAGTGTCAAAGAGATGGAGCTGCGTAAGATTCGTTTCGACGAAACTTTGGCTCCCGGGCAGATTGATTTTTCGGGCGAAGACCTGGAACAAGGCTCCCCCTTGCACGCAACCGGGACTGCCGAGTTGATGCCGGAATCGGAAACGGAAGTTCGCATCCGAGGGAGTTACACCGTGGAAATGGTAGCGCAGTGCGACCGATGTCTGGTACGCTCGCGTTTTCCACTGTCCGCCAGTTTCGATCTGTTTTATCAGCCCGCCAACGATCTTGTGGGCGGAGACGAAGTCGAGATCGATGCCGGCGAGGCGGAAATTGGCTTTTACAATGGCGGCGGCCTGGAACTGGAGGACATCCTCCGCGAACAGGTGCTGCTGGCTTTGCCGATGCAGCGTGTGTGTAGCGAGACCTGCAAAGGTTTCTGCCCCGTCTGCGGCAAGGACCGGAATGAGACGGCCTGCGATTGCAAGACGGAAGGGACCGACGATCGCTGGGGCGCGCTCCGAAACATAGAAATTTAACCAGCTTGCGAAACCCGCTGGCGCAGTAGCGTTAATAATGGTGGGCGGTAGCGGAAGAAATTTGTTAGAGGTAGAGAAATGCCGAATCCCAAACGTAGACACTCTAAGAAGCGGACCAGCACCCGCCGCGCGCACGACGCGCTGAAACAGCCGGGGTTGTCCGAGTGTCCCAACTGCCATGAACCGAAGGTTCCGCACCGCGTGTGTCCGCACTGTGGCCAGTACAAGGGCCGCGAAGTGGTCGAAGTAGTTGCGGAGTAAGTCCGTCCCGACATGCTGACCATTGCGCTGGATGCAATGGGCGGAGACCACGCCCCGAAAGCCGAAGTCGAGGGGGCGGTTCGGGCCGCCGGAAGTTTGGGCGTGAAAGTTATCCTGGTGGGCCAGCAGGATGTGGTTCGCCGGGAATTGGAACAGCACGAAGGCTACCGCGATCTCCCGATCGAAATCGTTCACGCGAGCGAGCGCGTCACCATGGAGGACAAGGCCGCCAAGGCCGTTCGATCCAAAAGGGATAGCTCGATGCGCGTGGCCTCGCGGCTGGTACGCGACGGGTGTGCCCAGGGGTTCGTGTCCGCCGGAAACACGGGCGCCGTCATGGCCACCGCCAAGATGGTGCAGGGGGTCGTCCCCGGCGTAGATCGCCCGGCGCTGCTCGGTGTCTTCCCCACCATGCAGGGCAATCCCGTCGTCCTTGTGGACGTCGGGGCGAACGTCGATTGCTCGCCCGAAATGCTCGCGCAATTCGCTGTTATGGGCGAGATCTACTCGCGCAACATTCTGCGGCGCACCAATCCGCGGGTCGGACTACTCTCCATCGGCGAAGAGGAAGGCAAGGGCAACGATCTCACCCGCGCCGCGTGGCCCCTCCTTAAGAGCTTGAAAATCAACTTCATCGGCAACGTCGAAGGCCGCGATATGTACGCCGGAAATGTCGACGTCATCGTGTGCGATGGCTTCATCGGCAACGTCGCCCTCAAGGTCAGCGAAGGACTGGTGGATATGTTCAAGAAGCTCCTTCGCGAATCGCTTGAGGCCACCATCAGCGGCAAGATCGGTTACGCGCTTTCCAAGAGCGCGCTCACCAGCTTCCGCAAACGCCTCGACCACTCCGAATACGGCGGCGCGCCGCTCCTCGGTGTCCGCGGCGGCTGCATCATCGGACACGGCTCGTCGAACGCGAATTCCATCAAGAACGCAATCCGCGTCGCCGCCGAATTCTCCGGCGGCAAAGTTAACCAGCAAATCGAAGAGGAACTGCTCCGCCTTGGAAAAGCCGGCGATTAGCGGAATAAAACCGCGGGCGTCCCACATCTAATCTCTGGAGGCGAGTATGAAGTCAGTGATCTTGGGGCTATTCCTGTTGGCGTCCTCGCTTCTCGCGCAGGACCAGCACGTCACCTGGAAGGTCAGCGGCCCGCATGTGGCGAATCCCGGGAGCCGCGTCCTGGTGCGCATCGACGCTCACATCGAAGAGGGCTGGCACCTCTATTCGATGTCGACCCCCGCCGCCATCCCGACCAAATTTCAGGTCTCCGCTCCTCCGGCCATCGAGCGGTATCGCTTTCTCCAGCCTCCGTTCAAGCGCGCTTTCGACGCCAACTTCAACTCCGACACCGAAACCTACGGAGGCGACGTCGCCTTCCTCCTGGAAGTGAAGCTGAAAGACGACGCTCCTCGCGGGGAAATCGAACTCCCGATCTCCGCCCGCTACCAGGTCTGCAACCCCAAGATGTGCGTGCCTTCGAAGTGGAATGGCGCCGCAAGAATCATCGTTGACCCCGCCGCCAGCGTTGCCCCCTTCGAACTTCCCGCCGGATACACCGAGCCCAAGCCGCCCTCTGCCGCCTCGGACCCCGCCGCCCCCGCGACCTCCGACAGCCTTGCTGGATTCCTCGCCGTCGCTTTCGGTTTTGGCCTTGCATCCATCTTCACCCCTTGCGTCTTCCCGATGATCCCGATCACGATGTCCTACTTCGTTAACCGCCAGTCCGGCGGACGCCGCGAAAGCATCGTGCAGGCCCTCGTCTTCTGCCTGGGCATCGTCGTCCTCTTCTCCGGACTCGGCCTCGCCACCACCGCGATCCTCGGCCCCTTCGGCATCGTCACGCTCGGTTCCAATCCGTGGGTCAACGGCTTCATCTCCGCCCTCTTCATCGCCTTCGGACTTAGCCTCCTCGGCGCCTTCGAAATCACCATCCCTTCGTCGATTCTCACCCCGCTCAACAAATCGGCCGACCAGGGCGGCTTCCTCGGCAGCCTCCTGATGGGCCTCACGTTTTCGCTCGCCAGCTTCGCCTGCGTCGGCCCGTTCGTCGGCACCCTGCTCGCCGCCTCCGTCTCCGGCGGCAAGACGCGCCCACTGATCGGGATGGTGACCTTCGCCACCGGGCTCGCCCTCCCCTTCTTCCTGCTCGCCCTCTTCCCCGGCTATCTCAAGCGCATGCCGCGCTCCGGCGGCTGGATGGCCCGCGTGAAAGTCGTGATGGGCTTCGTCATCCTCGCGTTCAGCCTCAAATATCTCAGCAGCCTTGACCAGGTCCTCCAGTGGGGATTTCTCACGCGCGAGCGCTTCCTCGCCGCCTGGGTCGTCCTCTTCGCAATGGCCGGCCTTTACCTGCTCGGCTTCCTGCGCATGGAAGGCATCAAGCCCGATGAGCCCGTCGGACTCGGGCGCCTTATCCCCGGCGCCGCCCTCCTCATCTTCGCGATCAGCCTGCTGCCCGGCATGTTCGGCGGCAAGCTCGGCGATCTCGACGCCTACGTCCCGCTCGGCAGTGCGCAATCCGCCGGCATCGGCGGAGGCGGGGGCGCCGAAGCCTCGCTCGTCTGGATGAAAAATCAATATCGCCAAGCGCTCGACCGCGCGCGCAAAGAGGGCAAGCTCGTCCTCGTCAACTTCACCGGGTACGCCTGCACCAACTGTCACTGGATGAAGGCCAACATGTTCACGCGCCCGGAAATCGCCGCCGCGATGAAGAACTTCATCCTCGTCGAACTCTACACCGACGGCACCGACGCCGAGTCCGAAGCCAACCAGAAGCTCCAGCTCTCGAAATTCAACACCGTCGCCATCCCCTACTATGCGATCGTCGACCCCGACGATAAAGTCGTCGCGACCTTCCCCGGCCTCACCAAAGACTCTGCCGAGTACCTCGCCTTCCTGCAGAAATCGCCCGCGCCGGCGCCCGCCGCTTCAGTCCAAGCCGCCGTGCCCGCCTCCGCCGCGCCCAGCGCCTTCCCGCAATACGCAAAGCTCGACGGCGCTCCCGCCGACACCTCCGCCCTCTCCAACAAAGTCGTCGTCGTGAATTTCTGGGCTACCTGGTGCGTCCCCTGCATTCAGGAAATCCCCAGCTTCAACAAACTCCACAAGGATTTCGCCTCGCAAGGCGTCTCCGTCGTCGGCATCTCGATGGATGACGAAGGCCCCACCCGCGTGACCCCCTTCCTCAAAAAGCACCCGATGGACTACCCCGTCGGCCTCGGCAACGAGTCGCAGAACAAGCAGTACAACCTCCATCAACTCCCCGAAACCATCGACTTCAACCGCGCCGGCAAACAGATCAAACGCTTCGAAGGCTTCACGTCCGAAGCCGACCTCCTTGCCGCCGTCAAACAGGCAATGTAAGACAGACTGCCTACCCGATTCTCTTCTTACCGCGACATCGTGAAGTTCACGTCCACCGCCGTCAGCAAAAAACTAACAGGCCTGCCCGTTGAGGAGTGTCGGTCGAAACACCCGTTTTCTCCACCACAAATTCGGGAAACGTATGATCGGAATTCTCGTAAGCGTAGTTCCCCAAGGCATTCAACGCCTCGAATTCGCCCCAGGCATCCAGCCACTCGCGCAGTTCGGCGCCGTGCCGTCTTCGCCATTCCTCGACGGCCAGGTACAAGTGCGTCCCGGTCAGCAATAAGCGAGAGAGGAAATTGT
>JAOAPT010000651.1 GCA_025463045.1 Candidatus Solibacter sp. | reverse complement strand
GCCGCAGGTCCATGGGACTCCCTAACGGTCGCGGCTCCGATCGGGGCTCGGTTTTTGTGGAGTTCAACGCGCGGTACGATCATCGCGACAGGCCACGAAAAACGATGGCCTGTACCACGTTACTTCTTTTTCAGGTCTTGCTTGACGCGGCTTACAATGTCCTTGGCGGTGCGGTCGAGCGACTGGGACGAGGCGTCCTTGGCGGGTTCGAAGATCGACCAGACGACCTGGCGGGTTTTGGCGTCGACCAGGAAGACGGTGCCGCGGGCGCGGCCGAAGCTGGAATTCGACGCGGGATTCTGGAGTTTGTTCACGGTGTCGGTGAGCAGGGGCGAGGTTTCCTCGTCCTCGGATTTCGGTTTGGGCTTTAGTGTGGGTTTGTCGGATTCCGGCGTAGGGAAGAGTTCTTCGAGCTTCATCTGGAAGCCCTCGCCGATCTGGTCCGTGAACACGGCGTCGGCGAGTTTGGGATCGGTGACAACCTGGAATACGTGGTCGCCGGTGAGGCGGTTTGCGAGGTACTGGTCGAGCCCCTTGGTCATCTTGAGCAGGTACACGTTGTGCACGCTGGACAGATCCGCTGCGCAGGCCAGCGCCGCCGAGCAGGAGAATAGAAAGGCAAGCCGCTTCATAGAACCCATGATATCCAGACGCGCGGGCGCGGTGAAAAGTCGGAATCGGGGCTTGGATGTATAAGTCCCTCAGAATCACCGTCATCATTCCATGCCTGAACGAGGAGCAGGGCATCGAGAAGGTACTGCGGGCGATGCCGGATTTCGTCGACGAATGCATCGTGGTCGACAACAATTCCACCGACCGGACGAGTGAAGTGGCGGCGTCGCTGGGTGCGAAGGTGGTGCGCGAAGAAGTGCGCGGATATGGGCGCGCTTATAAGCGCGGGTTTGCGGACGCGACGGGCGACCTGATTATCACGCTCGACGGCGATCAGAGTTATCCGGTGGACGCGCTTTCGTACTTGATTGAAGCGTTCCTGCACCACGAGGTGGATTTTCTGAACGCGTCGCGCTTCCCGGTGAGGGACCGGCGCGCGATGAGTTTGAAACATAAGTTCGGCAACCTGGTGCTGTCGATGGTGATGTCGGTGCTGTTCTTCCGCTGGGTGCGCGATTCGCAGTCCGGCATGTGGGTCTTTCGCCGCGAGATCCTCAAGGAAATGAAGCTGGAGAGCGACGGGATGGCGTTCAGCGAAGAGATTAAGATAGAGGCGCTGCTGAGTCCGCGGATACGATTCGGCGAAATCTCGATCATGTATACTTCGCGATTGGGCGAGATCAAGTTGAACCCGTGGCGCGACGGTTTTCAGAACCTCGCGTTCCTGCTGAAGAAGCGCTTTTTGCGATGAGCATCAGCGCCATCGTGCCGGTGTGGAATGGCCGCGAATTGCTGGCCCGCCTGCTGGCATCGCTGGACGCGCAGACGATGCCCGTCTCCGAACTCGTGGTGGTCGATAACGGGTCGACGGATGGCGCGCCGGAGCTGGCTCGGAAGCGCGGCGCGCGGGTGATCGCGATGGGGCGGAATGCGGGCTTCGCGGCGGCGGTGAATCGCGGGATCGGCGAGGCGGCGCACCCCTGGATCGCAATTCTGAATAGCGATGTCGAACTCGGGCCGGACTATCTGGAGAGGCTCGTGGACGCGGGTGCGCCGTTTGCGACGGGCAAGCTGCTGAGTCCCACAGGTCTGCTGGATGGGACCTTCGACGTGACGACGCGCGGGTTCACGACGTGGCGGGCGGGCGCGGGGATGGCGGACGGTCCGCCGTTCGACGTCGAGCGGGAAATCACGTCGGCGCCGTGGACGGCGGTGGTGTATCGCGCGGAGGTTTTCCGGCAGGTGGGCGTGCTGGAGGAGTCGTTCGAATCGTACCTGGAGGACGTGGATTTCGGACTGCGATGCGCGGCGCAGGGCGTGCGCGGGCGCTACGTTCCGGCCGCGCGGGCGGTGCATGTGGGGAGCGCGAGTCTGGGGCGATGGCATGCGGATACGGTGCGCAGGATCGCGCGCAATCAAGTGCTGCTGGCTGCCCGATATGAGGCAAAGGGCTCCGGTTGGCCGGTCGTGGCCGGGCAGTTGTTGTGGGGCGGTGTGGCGGCGAGGCATGGGCGCGGGCTGGCGTGGCTGATCGGGTTGCAGCAGGGGCTTCGCCTTTTCGGCACCGCGCGCCGGGAATTCCGGGAAAAAAATCCCGAGCGCCTGGTTCCGATACTTCGGGCCAATGAAAGTTTTGTACGAGCGAACTGTGCGGACCTGTACTGGAGGATGTACGTTTCCCTGACCGGGGTGGGGCAAAGTGACACATGAGCGATATCGGAATCATAATCGTCACTTATAACTCCGCGGCGGAGGTGGGGGAATGTCTCGACGCGGCGATCGCGACGGGGGCGGAGATCGTCGTCGTCGACAATGCGTCGGCGGATCAGACGATCGCGGTGGTGGCGAGGCGGGGAGTGAGATTGATTGCCAACGAAGCGAACCGCGGTTTCGCGGCGGCGGTGAATCAAGGTTTTGCTGTATTGAACTGTCCCTATGTTTTGCTCTTAAATCCAGATGCGGTGATTCTTAGCAGCCTCGAGCCGCTGCTCGAGGGCTGCAAGCTACCCGGGTCGGCGGGTGCGAGCGGAAAATTGGTGGATGCGACTGGAATAGCGCAGACCGGATTTATGTTCCGCTCGCTGCCGACGGCAGTATCCCTAACTTTGGAAGTGCTATTGCTGAACAGACTTTGGCGGAACAACCCGGCGAACCGGCGGTATCGGTGTTTGGGGCGGGATGAAAGTTCGCGAAGTGTCGTGGAGCAACCGGCCGGAGCGTTTCTGATGGTGCGCCGCCAAGTTTGGCAGGAGCTTGGCGGGATGGATGAAAGTTTCTATCCGCTGTGGTTCGAGGATGTGGATTTCTGCCGGCGAATTCGGGATCGTGGGCTCAGTTTGCATTACATGCCCGAGGCTGTCGCCAAACATACAGGTGGCCATTCGATACCGAGTCTCGCGGTAGAGATGCGGCGGGTTTATTGGTATCGTAGTCTTCTACGGTATTCATTCAAGCACTTCCATCCGATAGCATTCCGGGTGGTGTGTCTAGGTGTAGTAACGGGATCATTTCTCCGGGGTGTCGCGGACGCAGTTGTGTATCGAAGCATTGAACCCATCGCAACTTATGGGCGGGTAGCCAGTTTCGCGGGTCGATGTCTGCTGTTCGGGTTTTAGGGATACGTTCTACATTAATCGGACTCTCAGGTTCTAGTTCATGGCGCACAACGACGTCGTATCCGTCACGATCGTGACTTACAATAGCGGCCGGTTTATCAAACGCTGCCTTGAATCGGTGCTCGCCCAGCGGTACCAGCCGAAAGAAATCATCATCGTCGACAACGCCTCGAACGACGGCACTATCGACATCCTCGAGCAGTTCGAAGATCGCTGCCAGGTTTACTACAACAACGAGAATATCGGGTTCGCAGCGGCGCAGAATCAGGCGATCCGGCTGTCGAGCGGCGATTGGGTGCTGACGCTGAATCCCGATGTGCTGCTGCTGCCGAATTTTATTCAGGCGCTGGTGGATGCGGGGCAGTTCGACGCGAAGATCGGCGCGGTCTGCGGGAAGCTGCTGACGATGACGAGCCACTTCGAGATTCCCGAAAAGCCTGTCGTCGATTCGACCGGGATCTACTTCAACCCGATGCTGCGACATCTGGATCGCGGCAGTCAGGAAGTGGATAACGGACACTACCTGCAATACGAATACGTGTTCGGAGCAACGGCTGCGGCGGCGCTTTACCGGCGCGGGATGATCGACGATATCGCGCTCGACGGCGAGTTTTTCGATTCGGATTTTTTTGTGTATCGCGAAGATGCCGACGTGGCGTGGCGCGCGCAATTGATGGGCTGGAAGTGTCTGTATGCGCCCTACGCGCGGGGCTATCACGTGCGCAAGGTTCTGCCCGGCAACCGGCGGGCGCTGCCTCCCGAGATCAACATGCACTCGGTGAAGAATCGCTTCCTGATGCGCATCAAGAATATCTCGCCGGACCTGTACCGGCGCAACTGGTTTTCGATCACGACGCGCGACCTGATGGTGGTGATGTGCTGCCTGTTGTGGGAGCACAGCTCGCTGCGCGCGTTTTGGTTCCTGGGACGTAATTTGCCGGGCGTGCTCGCCAAGCGCCGGCGAATTCAGGCCACGCGGCGAGTGGACGATCAGTACATGGCGAGTTGGTTCCAATACGCGCCGGTCAGCAAGCAGGCGCCGAAGAAAATGGCTCGCATGCTTTCGCGTTCGGAAACTGCCAAGACGTAGTCGGGGGTACCGGGCGCTGCATGAGAATTGCAATCCTCGGCACGCGCGGGATTCCCGCGAATTACGGCGGGTTTGAAACGTTCGCGGAGGAGCTTTCCACACGCCTGGTCGAGCGCGGCCACGAGGTCACGGTCTACTGCAGGCAGCAGCATGCGGACGCGACCTGGCGCAGCGTCCGGCTGCAATACCTTCCTACGATTCGGCACAAATACTTCGATACGATCGCGCATACGGCGATTTCAACGCTGCATCTGTTGCGGCACCGCCCGGACGTGGCGCTGTACTGCAATGGCGCGAACGCGATCTTCACGATATTCCCGCGGTTGTTCGGCATTCCGGTGGCGCTGAACGTGGATGGAATCGAGCGCAAACGGAAGAAGTGGAATCGTCTGGCGCGCGGGTGGTATCTGGTATCGGAATGGCTGAGCAAGTTCTGTCCGACGGCGGTGGTGACGGACGCGCTGACGATCCAGGCATATTATCGCGAGCGGTATAAGAAGGAGAGCGTGTTCATTCCGTATGGGGCCGAGGTGGGGCGGGTAGCGACGGCGGAAGTTCTGGAAACGCTGGGGCTGGACGCGGGCTGCTACTTTCTGTACGTGAGCCGGATGGAGCCGGAGAATCATCCGCTGGAGGTTCGCGAGGCATTCGAGCAGGTCGTCACAGTGATGAAGCTCGCGTTGATCGGCGACGCGCCGTATGCGGAGGAATACATCCGGAGAGTGCGCGACACGACCGATCCGCGAGTCGTCATCCCGGGTGCGATTTACGGCGCGGGGTACCACGAGTTGGGCTCGCATTGCTTCGCGTACATACACGCTACGGAGGTCGGCGGCACGCACCCGGCGCTGATCGAGGCGATGGGGCGTGGGGCGCTGGTGTTGTATCGGAATACGCCGGAGAATGCGGAGGTCGCAGGCGATGCGGGGATTCCGTTCGAGCCGGACCAACTGGTGGCGAAGATGAGGTGGGTGCTGACGCTGTCGGAGATCGAGCGGGAGCGGCTGCGAAGCGCGGCGATGGCGCGAGTGCGGGCGCGATACTCGTGGGACGTGGTCACGGACGAGTACGAGGAATTGCTGAAGGCGCTCGTGGACGGGGAGAGGATTTAGCGGAACGTGACGATGGCGGTGCGGTACCAGGGTTGGCCGCTGGCGTCGTCGACGCCCCAGAATTCGAAGTACTGATCGCCGGAGGGGAAGATGCCGGTACCCGTTAGGGGAGCGACGATCGCGCCGTTGGCAGCGATCTTGGTGGTGCCGAACCAGGCGGAGATCGAAGACGTGTAGTCGGCGCCGTTGAACTTCATGGCTGTGAGATGCGTCGCTGCGCCGGCGGTTTCGAGAAGGCGGATCTGGAAGCTCCACTGTCCGCCGTTCTGTACGACTGCGCCGGGCGTGATGGTGGCGACGACGTTCGACTGATCGACGCGCACGGTCGCGGACACGGTGATGAATTGCGGCGGAGCGGCGCCGGAGAAGATGGTCACGGTGCCGGAATAGGTTCCGGCGGTTACCAGTTGTGCGGTGTCGATGCCGATTCCCACCGTGGCCGGCGTCTTGGCGGAGAGGCTGCCGGTGGTGGTGGTCATGAGCTTGATCCACGAAGCGTCGGCGCGTAGTTTGAATGCGCTCTGACCGGTGGATTGCGTCGTGAGCTGGACGGATTGCGCGGCGGGCGCGGTGTGATTCGTCACGGTGAAACTGAGTTTGGGCTGCGCGGGCAGCACGAGGTCGGCGGGCAGGTTCTCCAGATAATCGCTGATCTGCGAGTAGGTGTGGGAGAAGCGGCTATAGCCGGCAACGCTGGGAATGATGGTGCAGACGGTGCCGTCGCTGAGCACCTCGCCGAAGCTGAGCGAGCCGACGATCACGCCGGGGGCGGAGAAGAGCGGAGAGCCGGACGAGCCGTGCTCGACACGGCCGCCATCCCATTGGACCTGGAGGAAGAGCGAGGCGTCGGTGACGAGGCCTTGCACGTCGCTAGCGGCGTCGCCGATGCGGTGTCCGAAAGAGATTCGCTTCCACGACCCGGAGGGGTGATGAATTCCGGTGAGGGCCGTGCTGAACGGCGGGTCGGCGACATCCCAACCGGCGAACGTGGTGCCGGACGGAACGTCGTTGAGGAGGATCAGGCTGAAATCGCCGGACGCGGGGAGGGCGAAGTTGATCAGGTGCGCGCCCACGCTGGATTTCAGACTGCTGCTCATGCTGGTCGGAGGCGCGCCGCCGCAGGCCGGGGTCTGATAGTTCCAATAGGCCTGCACGGTGCGGGCGGCGGCCTCGTTATTCACGCAGTGGCCGGCGGTCAGGAAGTAGGGCTTGAAACTGTTGTCGCGGGTGGAGACCAGCGAGCCGGAACAGAGGAACTCGTCGCCGTTATCGACGAAGGAGATCAGGCCGACGGTGCTGGTGGTGCCGCGCCAGTCGGTGTAGCAGTTGGCGTCGAGCTCGCAGTAATCGGCTGGGTCCTTCGTGCCGGCGGTGGTGTCGAGCAGGGTGCGCGTCTGATGGGTGATGGAACGAATTTCGAAGGGCGGCTGGAGTTCGAGCGGCGCGTCGGGTGCGGGCTCGTACTCGACGATCGCGGAGGAGGAGAACACGGAGGCGCTCCAGAAGTGTCCGTCGCCGTAGATGCCTTCGCCGGTGTAAGGGCCGGCGACGCGATCGCCATCGTGAACCCAGACGCGTCCGGCACCGACGGAGAAGTTATCGAATTCGACGCGCATGCCGCGGGATTCGGGAGAGTGGATGGCGATGCGCCAGAGGCGCGTTCCGTCGGAGGCGGTTTGCCAGGTTCCGGCAGCGAGCGCGTGGGGAGCGAGGGTGCGGCGGATGCCGGTCTTTAACCGGGGACCCGGCTCGGTCAGGTGCGCTCTCTCGGTCTCGCTGAGCGAAGCGAGGGCGAATTGCCGAGGTTGACGCAGACCGAGCCGCATGCCCGGCGGGCGTGCCTCAGCAGGAGAGACACGATCTGTTCCGGTGAAGCGGGCGGGTTCTTTGCGCGTGAGTTGCTGCGCACCGGCGATGGACACACCTAGCCCTACCGCGCATACCGA
>JAOAPT010000639.1 GCA_025463045.1 Candidatus Solibacter sp. | reverse complement strand
CTGGTCACCCAAATTACGACGGCCCTCCTCCAGCACTCGCTTTCGGTCGCTGCTTCCCAAAATCTCGATTTCCTCACACCTTCTAAGGGAGCGGTGGCGCTCGGTGACCACCGCTCCGTAACCGTCGCGGCTCGGATTGGGGCTCGCTCTCTTCGTCGGGGCGCTATTCGGTGCCGCAACAGCGAATGGACGATCGCTGGTTCACGCGTCATTTTCAAGGGAGGGTCTTCCCAGACGTGCAGTCCAATGTGGTATGGTATGGCTGAGTGGATTTCAAGCCAAAATTGGATCACAAGGCCGAAGCGCCGCTCTATCGGCAGCTATTCGAGCAGATCGCCCAGCAGATCCGCTCGGGACAGCTGGCGCGTGGATCTCGCCTGCCAGCCACCCGCGAAATGGCTGGTCTGCTTGGCCTGAACCGCACGACCGTCTCCGCCGCCTACGAAATCCTCGAAACCGAAGGCCTGATCTCCGGCCAGGTGGGCCGCGGCAGCTTCGTCACCGGACCTGCCGAGCCGGCCGGCCGCGTCGATTGGAACCGCCTCCTCGAGCGCAACGAAACGCCGCTCGCCAGTCCCGGCGCCGGCTGGGGCCGCGATCTCATCAGCTTCGCCGTCTCCCGCCCCTCGCGCGAACTCTTCCCGCTCGACGAATTCCGCGCCACCTGCGCCACTGTCCTGGCCCGCCAGGACCTCGCCGATATCCTGCAGCTCGGCTCCCCGCTCGGCTACGAACCCCTGCGCCGTTATCTCATGGAGGAAGCGCGCCGCCAGAATGTCGCCGGTCCGGGCGATGACCTTTTGATCACCAACGGCTGCCAGCAGGCGCTCGACCTGATCGGTCGCGTGCTCCTCCGTCCCGGCGATACGGTCGCCGTCGAAGATCCGCTGTACACCGGGCTCAAGAATCTTCTCACGGGCATGGGCGCGCAACTCTGCGGCATCCCGGTCGGACCGGACGGCATGGATGCCGCGCAGGCCGAACGCGTGCTCGAACGCGAACGCCCGCGCTTCCTCGTGGTCACTTCGAACTTCCAGAATCCGACGGGGGCCACGCTGCCGCTTGCCGGACGCCGCGCGCTGCTCGACGCCGCGCGCAGGTTCGGCGTGCCCGTCATTGAAAACGACGCTTACGGCGAGCTCCGCTACAGCGGCGAACCGCTGCCTTCGCTTAAGCAGCTCGATGAGAGCGGCGGGACGGTGCTGCTGCGCAGCTTCTCCAAGATCAGCTTTCCCGGCCTGCGCGTCGGCTGGGCGGTGGGACCGAAGCTGCTCATCGACCGCCTCCGCCATTCCAAAGAAGCGGCCGACCTGCACACCGATCAGCTTTCGCAGGCAGTGCTCCTGGAGTTCGCAGAATCCGGCCGCCTGGAGGCGCATCGCGCCCGCATGCTGCGCGCCGGAAGTGAGCGCCTCGCGGCCACCCTGGAAGCCTGCGCCGCGCATTTGCCCGCCGGCACGCGTTGGACGCGTCCCGAGGGCGGCATGAATTTGTGGGTTCGCCTGCCGGAGCCGCTCGATGCCACCGAGCTTCTCTCGCGCGCGCAGCGTGAGGGAGTCACCTATCTGCCGGGCCGCTACTTCGCGGTTTCGCGCCTCGACCCCGGCGCGCTGCGGTTGAGTTTCGCGGGCCTTGCACCGGACGAGATCCGGGCGGGGCTTGCCATCTTAGGACGTACGATTCGGGCCGGTCTGGAAATCGCCGTTGCGGACTTCGAACCTTCGCCCGCCATGGTCTAACAACACGGTCAAAATCAAGGAGAGCACATGTTTACGTTTTCGAATCAATGGTGGACGATCAATGTCGGTCTTGCGGAAATGCTTAAGGGCGGCGTCATCATGGACGTTACCAACGCCGAGCAGGCCCGCATCGCCGAGGACGCCGGCGCATCGGCCGTGATGGCCCTGGAACGAGTTCCTTCCGACATCCGCAAGGAAGGCGGCGTGGCCCGCATGGCCAACATCGCCATCATGGAAGAGATTCAGAAGACCGTCACCATTCCGGTGATGGCCAAGGCGCGCATCGGCCACTTCGTCGAAGCGCAGGTGCTCGAAATGCTGAAGGTCGATTTCATCGACGAGAGTGAGGTACTTACTCCCGCCGATGAAGAGAACCACATCGATAAGAATCTCTTCAAGACGCCCTTCGTTTGCGGCGCGCGCAATTTGGGTGAGGCGCTGCGACGCATCGCCGAGGGCGCGACCATGATCCGCACCAAGGGCGAAGCCGGATCCGGCAACATCGTGGAAGCCGTCCGCCACATCCGCACCATCATTAAGGAAATGAAGCAGCTCACCGTCATGGGCAAGGACGAACTGGCGCACCAGGCGAAGAATCTGCAGGCGCCCCTCGAGCTCGTGAAGTGGGTCGCCGAGCACGGCAAGCTGCCCGTGCCGAACTTCTCCGCCGGCGGCATCGCTACTCCCGCCGACGCCGCGCTGGTCATGCAGTTGGGCGCCGAAGCCGTCTTCGTCGGTTCCGGCATCTTCAAGTCCAGCGATCCCTCGGCGCGCGCCATCGCCATCGTCAAGGCCGCGAAGAACTATCAGAATCCCGAGAAACTGCTCGAAGCCAGCCGCCAGCTCGGCGAAGCGATGCCGGGCCTCGATATCGCCAAGCTCGCCGAAGGTGAACTGATGCAGACCCGGGGCTGGTAATGAAAAAAGTCGGCGTGCTCTCGCTCCAGGGGGATTTCGCGGCACACGGCGCGGCGCTCGAACGCGCCGGCGCCGAGCCCGTCTTCGTCCGGGAGCGGGAGCAGCTCAGTCAGATCGATGGCCTGATCATTCCGGGCGGCGAGAGCACCACCATGCTCAAACTGCTGCGTTATGAAAACCTCTTCGACGATCTCGCCGAGTTCGGCCGCCGCAAGCCCGTCTTCGGCACCTGCGCCGGCGCCATCCTGATGGCGAAGGACGTCACCAATCCCGCGCAGGAGAGTCTCGGCCTGGTCGATATCGCGATCGAGCGCAACGCGTATGGCCGCCAGATCGACAGCCGCGTCGTGGAGCTCGAACCCGGTCCGGATTTCGAAAAGCGCACCGCTCCCGGCAAACTGGAAGCCGTCTTCATCCGCGCCCCGATCATCCGCGGCGTGCAGAATGGCGTCAAGGTTCTCGCCGAATACGAAGGCGATCCCGTGCTTATCGAGCAGGGCCGTTATCTCGTGTCCACGTTCCATCCGGAACTTACCAAGGACCTCCGCGTTCACTCGCTGTTCCTCGAAAAGCTATGAGCCCCACACTCACGTTATGACTCCCGCACCTAAGTTATGATGCCCGCACTCAGGAAGCGTGTACTCTTCGTGTGTATCGGGAACGCCTGCCGCAGTCAGATGGCGGAGGCCTTCGCCCGTTCCTATGGAGACGACGTACTGATCGCAGCCAGCGCCGGCGTCGCTCCGGCGGTCAAACTCGCGCCCGATACCATCCACGCCATGGAAGAGAAGAACATCGATATCCGCGATCACTTCCCGAAGGGTCTGCGCCACTTGGGACGCGCCGAGTTCGACATCGTCGTCAATATGAGCGGCATGTTCCTGCCGGAGACGCTTGGCGCGCGCATCGTCGATTGGGAAGTTGCCGATCCGGTCTCCATGGAATACTCTGAGCACTGCGAGATCCGCGACGATATCGAGCAACGCGTCATGAAACTCGTACTCGAACTACGCCGCACGCCGCGCACGCAATTCCGCGGTCAGGGCTCGGGCAGGCTCGATCCCTAACCAGTGTAGCGTTGACGGCCCGACCCGCAATTCGTTACCATCCAAATCGAAAACTTCAATAATCCCATGAAAAAAGTACTCATAACAGGTTCCGGGGGGCTCATTGGCTCCGAATGCGTCCGCATGCTCGGCAAGAATGGCTGGAGCGTGGTGGGCGTCGACAACGACATGCGGCAGCAGTTCTTTGGCGCCGCCGGCACCACTCGTAACGTGGTCCGCGATCTGATCGACACGATGCCGCAGTACCGTCACACCGATATCGATATCCGCGATCGGCAAGCCGTGCGGGATCTTCTCGAAGCCGAACGCCCGGACTTCATCATCCACACCGCCGCACAACCGTCGCACGATAAAGCCGCATCCATTCCCTACGACGATTTTGACGTCAATGCCTTAGGCACGATGAACATGCTGGTAGCGGCGCGCGATTTTTGTAAGGACTCGCCGTTCTGTTTCACCAGTACCAACAAGGTCTACGGAGATCGTCCGAACTATCTGCCGCTGAAGGAACTCGATAAGCGCTGGGATTACGCCAACGGGCTCGACGGCATCGACGAGAACATGTCGATCGACAACTGCCTGCACTCCGTTTTCGGCGCCTCAAAGGTCGCGGCCGACGTGATGTGTCAGGAGTTCGGCCGCTACTTCAATATGCCCGTGGGCGTCTTCCGCGGCGGCTGTCTTACCGGACCCTGCCACTCCGCCGTCGAACTCCACGGCTATCTGGTCTACATCGTGATCTGCGCGATGACCGGCAAGGAATATCAGATCTACGGCTACAAGGGCAAACAGGTGCGCGACCAGATTCACTCCCATGACGTCGCCAACCTTTTCATGGAATTCTACAACGCTCCGCGCTGCGGCGAGGTCTACAACATGGGCGGCGGCCGCCAGAACAGCATTTCGATTCTGGAAACCATCGACATCCTCGACGGCATGGGCTATCAATTGAAGCACTCCTACAAGCCCGACAATCGCATCGGCGATCACATCTGCTACATTTCGGACCTGTCGAAGATCTACCAGCACTTCCCGAAGTGGAAACTGGAATACGACCTGCCGCGCATCTTCGGCGAAATCGTCGACGCGCGCCGCAAGCAGTAGCGCGCCCTACCCCATCAGGACATCGCGCAGAGCCGCGCCCTGCCCGTCGATCCATTCGGTGATATCGCCGATCGTGCGTCGCGCGTCGCGCTGCGGCGCCCAACCGCGCACCGCCGATACTGCGCGGTAATCCGTGATGTAAGAGCGCAGGTCGGACGGCCGGTTTTCATCGGTCGGCACTACGTCCACGGTGCGCCCCGTGATCTCGCGGCATAACTCCGTCGCCTCGCGCAGCGACACGCTGTTCTTCACGCCGCCACCGACGTTCCACCGATTGCCCGTGTAGGCGTCGAAGTTCGCCATCTGGTCCAGCACCAGGTCGCAGAAATCGTCGATGTGCAGGAAGTCGCGCACCTGCTTCCCCGTGCCGCCGAACCCGATGTACTTCAAGCCGCGATTCAGGCAATGCGCGGCCACCCACAGCGCGACCACTCCCTGATCCGCCTTCGCCATCTGCCATGGGCCGGTCAGCAGTCCGCAGCGGTCAATGATGAAGCGCATGCCGTACGCGTCGCCGTACTCGGCCACCATCAACT
>JAOAPT010000604.1 GCA_025463045.1 Candidatus Solibacter sp. | reverse complement strand
TCACCTCTTGGCCAAACACCGAAACGGGCAAGGTGGTGAAACATAGTACGATTGCAAAGGTCGTCATAAGATCCTCATTTCCTTTTTTGTTTGTGTTGATGAACGGATCCAGTACCGGTAGTCAGTCGATTGCACCGCTGGGGCCATAGAACAGTGAGTACCGGGGCGTCATGCCGCAGTCTGACGCGCGAATGTCAAGTTATGTTAAGACCGGCGTGCACGGGTAACAATGGCTCTCCGCGCGTCGTATCTCCTTATGAAAGCTGCAGCACTCCGGATGCGCAGTGAATCCACAAGGAGATTTTTATGAATACCTTCAAGACGCTCTGCTGCGCTGCGATTGCCATGTGCAGCTCGATGTATGCTCAATCCACTCCCGACCATATAACCGTTCAACTCAAGAACCCGATGATGGTCGGCGCGACCAGAATGCCCGCGGGCAGATACGATATCCAGGCGATGCGCGGGTCTTCCGACGCCACGATTCTAGTTCTTCGTATGGAAGGCGGTCCGAGTGTGGCTGCGGTGGCCAGTCGGGTATCGGCGACCGACAGCGATGCCGGCGGAGACGCGACGCTCGTGCTCAATCATCGCGGCAAGGATCTCCAACTCTCGCGCGTCATGTTCGGCGATGGGATCGGCTATCAGTTGGCCGGCGTGGAGTGAAAGACGTACTTACTCTGACCGGCGTTCAGCGATAGACTGGCGGGACCAGTCAACGTGGAGAACTCCGCGGAGTGCTCGAGGCTCCGTCCCTCGGGTACTGAAAATTGCTGCGGCATATCCCTACCGTGCTCTGCAGCATGGCCGTACTCGCCGAACTGCTCCCGCCGTTCTATTTCTTGTGCACGCCCGTGGCGTCGACCACCGTGTTGCATTTGGCGATCAACTCCGGGGACACGCGCCACGAGTCCTTCAGGCCGTCGAGCGCCTTGAGATTGACGCCGTAGGTCTTCGGCAGCGCGTAGATGATCGGGATGTTGGCCGGGTCCTCGCCGTTGAACATGCGGATCGCGACTTCGCCCATCTGCTGGCCGACGCGATAAAAATCCGCGCCCGCGGCGTAGAGTGCGCCGCGCGTGACGTAGTCGGGAAGCGCGCCGATCACCGGAATGCGGCCCTTTTTCGCCTGCGCAATCACGGAGTCGATCGCCAGACCCACCGTCACATCGCCGATCACGACGATCACGTCCGCGCCCCGCGAAATCAGCGAACTGGTCACCTCACCGACCGCCGCGGTGTTGTCCACGCTGCCTTCGAGGATCTCGACATTCATCTTGATAGCGGCCTCGCGCGCGAGCTCCATGTAGCGCAGCGAATTCGCCTGCGAGGGGTTCCACGGAATGCCGAAGCGGCGTACGCGCGGATTCATTATGCGCGCCGTCTCCATCACTTCGTCGACGGGCATGAGGCTGCCGATGCCGGTCATGTAGCGCGGCTTCTTCGCGGGATCGTTGGCGTCGACGCCGACTTTGGCGGCCACCGGGTCGGCGACGATTCCGAAGAGGTGCTTCGCCTTGCCTTCACGATTCGCGTTGGCGACGGCCTGCAGGCAGTTGGTCGAAATCGAAATCACGAATTCGTATTTGCCGGAGGTGATCTCCTTGGCGATCGCGTTCGAGGTCGCCATATCGTTCTGCGCGTTGAAGCTGTCGATGATCACCTTGTGAGTGCCGTCATAGCCGTGCTGCTTCAGGTAATCGAGCAGCCCGTGCGCGCCATCATCGAGCGCCTGCATGGAGCTGAATTGCAGGATCGCGGCGCGCGGGGTCGCGTTGGCGCGCTGCCCGGTATCGGAGAGCAGCAGGAAGGCCGACGTCGCGACAATCAGCGTGACGCCCAGCCACATGCGTTTGAAGAGCTCAGACATAGGCGCGCTCCAGCATTCCGGCGGCGGCCTCATCGAGCAGTTCGCTGCGGCGCAATTCCTCGAATCGTTCCAGCAGTTCGCTGGCGCGCACGCGCTGCTTCTCGACGCCGCGGATATCGTGCAGGATCTTGCCGCGATGCATCATGATCAGGCGATCGCCGAGTGCGGCGGCTTGCTGCATGGAGTGCGTCACCATCAACGTCGTCAGCCGGTCGCGCGCGATCAGCTTCTCGCTGAGCGCGATCACCTGGTCGGCGCTCTTCGGGTCGAGGGCCGCGGTGTGCTCGTCGAGCAGAAGGAGCTGCGGCTTGCGCCATGTCGCCATCAGCAGCGTGAGCGCCTGTCGCTGTCCTCCCGAGAGGCTGCCGATCGCGTTATCCAGCCGGTCCTCGAGCCCCATGTTGAGCTGCCGCACCGCGTCGCGCATATCGCCCTTCATGCGTGAATGCAGTGCGATGCCGAGTCCGCGTCGCAGGCCGCGCCGTGCGGCGAGAGCGAAGTTCTCTGCGATCGAGAGCGAAGGCGCGGTGCCGCTGAAGGGATTTTGGAAGACGCGACCGATCAGCGCCGCACGCTTGTGTTCCGGCCATCGGGTAACGTCCGTGCCGCCGATCCGCAACTCGCCGGAGTCGACGAAAAAGCTGCCCGCGACCGCATTCAGCGTGGTCGATTTGCCGCTGCCGTTGGTGCCGATGATGATCGTGAAGCTGGACTCTTCGATCGTCAGGTCGACGCCCTGCATGGCGCGCACCTCGTTCGGAGTGCCTGCGTGAAACGTCTTGTACACGTTGCGGAGCTCAAGCATGGGCGGCCGCCTTGCGCGGTCTGCGTTTCAAACTCTCCATCGTCTTCGGAAGAATCAGCGCGGCGAAGACGAACGCGGCGGTGATCAGTTTCAGGTCGTTCGGATTGAGCCCCCAGCGCAGCGCGACGGCCACCAGCAGGCGGAAGAGCACGGAGCCCATCACGGTGCCGGTGAGCGCGTAGCCCAGCTTGCGCGTACCTACCAGCGCCTCGCCGATAATCACGCTGGCGAGTCCCCACACCACCATTCCGATCCCCATCTGCACGTCGGCGAAGCCCTGATATTGCGCGAGCAGCGCGCCCGACATCGCGATCAGGCTGTTGGAGAGCGCGAGGCCGAGGATGACCATCAGGCCGTCATCGCTGCCCAGCGCGCGGATCATCTGCGCGTTATCGCCCGTCGCGCGCATCGCGGTCCCGAGGTTCGTGCGCAGAAAGAGGAGCAGCAGCACGCACACGGCGGCGATCGCCAGCGGAGTCGCGAGCACGAGCGCGGCATCGCGCGCTGTCACTTCCCAGCCCCACACGA
>JAOAPT010000599.1 GCA_025463045.1 Candidatus Solibacter sp. | reverse complement strand
CCGCCCTACCGCCGCCCCAGCGTCCCCACCGCCCGCGACAACGCCGCAAGCTCCGATTCCGGGTCCGCCTCATACCGCTCTTCCAACTCGGTCGCCGAAACCGTCAACTGCCAGCGATGCGCCACGCCCAGCGCGAACACCCACGTATACGACCACGATGCCGCCCACTTCACCGCCATCCACCCCGGCGAGAACGACAGCGCCGGAGTCAGCCCCACCGCCAGCAGCGCCATCCGGATCAGGTGAAACGCGATCAGATATCGCAGCGAAGTCGCGAGCGCGCCCCCTTCCATTTCATCGCTGATCCGCAGCAGCCCGAGCGCGATCAGCGCCGGCACGGCATACATGATCGGCGTCAGCAGTTGCAGCACCCGAATCACCCGGAACTCCGACTGCGCGTCCGACATTCCCGCGCGAAAAGACCAGATCCAGAACGCTCCCGCCAGAATTAATCCGGCCCACACATAGTCGCTCCATCGGAAACGCCGCCCGAACCCGAGCGCCGTGAGCGACTTCCACATCGCAATCAGCGCCGCCGCCAAAAGAATATGCGAAAGCGCCAGCGGGATGTGATGCCACCCTCTCAGCGGCGTCACCATCCACCCGGCCGTCATCACCAGCCACTCGTACCCATTTCGCAGGATCGCCATCACGGCACTCGCCAGCACCAGGCTCCAAGCCGTCCGCATTCCCGACCGCGCCGGATAGTCCGCCCGAATTCTGCCGCACAATAACGCCACAAGGACGTACGCCGCCGCATGAATCAGGTGCGATTGCTGCAGCGCCTTCTCGGGAGCCAGGCTCGCCGGATTCATCAACTGCACCACGTGGAACGCCGCGCCCGCCACAGCGGATGCGATCAGCGCAAACCAGATCGCTGCCGGAACTAGTCTCCTCCGCAACTCCATCGCCTAGCCCTCCCCGCTTTCCAGGCAGACGCCCACACGCCCCACCAGCCTGCCTGTGGAAATGCCGCACTGCTGCGAAATCGTTTGCGTCAAGTACGCAACGAACTTGCCCCAATGCGTGCCGCTGGCCGATCCTTCCTCATCCAGGTCCGACTCGCGCACCGCCAACTGGACCGCCGCCCTCGCCGTCCCCAAGCCGCAAAATGGCGCGAGGAGTGCGCGCAGCAATACCAGCGCCTCGGGCACGCTCCAACTCTCGTTGCGGCGCTTCGATTCCCGCCTCGCCACCCGGATCCCAATCAGCGCCATCGCCACGAATCGCTCGATCTGGACCTCCGATAATTCGGCGCCCGCGCGCAGTTTGGCCGCTCCCCGCGCGATGGCCTGTCCCCAGGCGTGCATTTCCGAATAGAGGTTCCGGCAGTCCGGGCAGCCATCCAGATGCGCCTGGATGCGCATCCGTTCCCGCGGCTCCAACGAGTCCTCCAGAAAGGCAAGCCACTGTTGTTCAGTAATGCCGTGTTGCATGTCCCTTTAGGCCGGCGGACGGCCGCCGAAGCGCGCCGCCAGTTTCCTCCTGGTATGAAAAAGTCTCCACTGGACCGTGCCGGTAGGCAGGCCCAGCACGGCGGCGATCTCGTGGTATTCCATGCCATCCACGTGACGCAGCGTGATCAGTTCCCGCTCATCGGGATCCAGCCACTCCATCCACTGCCTAAAATAGGATCGCACCAGCGGGTCCGGAGCCGGTGCCGCCACATGCTCCGAAGCCGTATCGAAATCCGTGGTCACCACCCGCCGGTCGATCTGGCGCAAATGCTTCCGCCATGCATTCAACGCGATCTTGAACATCCACGGCCGGAACAGCTCCGGATCGCGCAATTGCCGGGACTGCCGGTAAACTGCCAGCATGACATCCTGCATCAGCTCTTCCGCCACGCTGCGCTCGCAGGAACGGCCGATGAAAAACCGGAAGACACAGGGGCTCAGGGCCCGGTAGAGGCAGGCAAACGTGTCCTCTGCCGGGTCACTCAAGAATCGCTCGATCAGCTCCTGTTCATTCACCGCGTAAGCTGGCACGATATCCGACGGCCGGTCCTCGCTGTTCCTGTTAATTAGATTAGGATCTCAATTTCCAGCAATTTGTTTGCGCTGTCTTTGAAATTTTCTCGTAACGCAAACAAAACGTCACAACCCGGGATCTCTAGCCAACATGGTTAGCTCCGTCAGAACATGTCTTCTGGCTGCCCTCGTCGCAGCGCTCGCCCTGCTGGCCCCCGCACAGGAAACCCGCGGCACCATCTTCGGCCACGTGATCGATCCCAACGGCGGCGCCATCGCCGGCGCCAACGTGATCATCGCCAATATTGACACCAACATAGTCACCGACCTGCAAACCAACGAGTCCGGCTACTACAACGCCGAACGCCTCGTGGCAGGTAACTATCGCGTCGAAGTGGAAGCGCCGGGCTTCGCCAAGACTCTCCGTAAAGGCCTCGTCCTGCCCATCGGCACCCGCCTCCAGGTCGATCTCAAACTCGAGGTCGGCTCCGTCTCCGAAAGCGTCACCGTCAGCGCCGGCATCGATATGGTCAACACCGACACCCTCTCCTCGGGCGCGGTCACCGAGGCCATTAGCGCCACCGACCTGCCCAATCCCGGCAACAACACCATGGTCATGGCCAAATTCACCGCCGGCATCCAATCCGATCAGTCCGCCTCCGATTGGTCGGTTCGCCTGCACAGTACCGGCGCCGCTTCCAGCTTCTCCGCCTACGGCAAAGCCTCCGCCAGCAATTCGGGCGGCGGCAATGAATATTCCGTCGACGGCCTGCCGAATAACGGCACCACCCGCGGACCCGGCGACATGCCCGCTTCCGAGCTCGTTCAGGCCATGAAGGTCGAAACCTCCGGCTTCGACGCCTCGATGGGTCACGGCGCGGGTGTCACGGTCATGGTGATGACCAAGGCCGGTACCAACAAGTGGCACGGCAACCTCAAAGAGTCTTATCACAACGCCCGCTGGAATGCCCTCGACTTCTTTTCCCGCCAAGCCTATCAAACCCGCATTGCTCAGGCCAACGCTACCGGCAACACCGCCCTGGCGCAGCAACTCCAGAACGGCAACGCGCATCAGCCCGGTCAACTCAACAACTACGCCGCCACCATCGGCGGTCCCGTGATCCTGCCGAAGCTCTTCAATGGCCGGAACAAGCTTTTCTTCTTCTTTGGATTCGCGGGCTTTCACACGGTCCAATACACCACTTCGTACAACCAGGTCCCCACCGCCGCCATGCGCCAGGGCGATTTCTCCTCGCTCCTCAAGGTCGTTGTCAACGGCGCTTCCCAAGCCAACCAATACCAGATCTACGACCCCTACTCCACCGTCGCCGACTCCAATAATCCCGGGCATGTGATTCGCGCGCCCTTCGCCGGCAACATCGTTCCTTCGTCCCGAATCATCAACCCGACCTACAACTTCTACACCAAACTGCTGCAACTCCCCAACAACATCAACCCCGATCCTGCTCACGATCCCAGCCAGAACTTCATCTCGATCAACAACCCCAATAAGGAGTGGTACAACTCCTTCGCCAACCGCTTCGATTACAACCAGTCCGACAAAGATCGCTTCATGTTCCGCTGGAGCCGCTGGTACTGGAAGAACCGCCAAGGCCAGATGTACACCGTTCCCGAGATGGATACGCCCCTGAATTACGGTGGCGCTGAACGCCGCAACCTCTCGCTCGGAGTCGACTGGGTGCACACCATCAACGGCAACAACCTGATCGATGTGGCCGTCGGTTCCAATGAGTGGCGGATCGGCAGCTACGTTCCCGGCTTCCAGCAGTTCAAGCCCTCCGATGCCGGCTTCCCCGCCTACCTGGATACGCTCGCCAACTTCACCACCGAGTTGCCGGACACCAGCATCAGCGGCTGGAGCGGCTTCACCAAAGGCTCCCTCGACGATCAGCACAGCCGCGTGCACAGCGGAAAAATCGAGCTCTCCCACATGAGCTCGCGGCACACCCTTAAGGCCGGGGTCGACGGCCGCCTGCAGTTCATGAACCGGTGGAGCGCCGGCGCCAATGCCGGCTCTTTCGCCTACAACAGCACCTGGACCAAGTCCGCCGACAATACCGGCACCTTCGGCGTCGGCAACTACGGTCCGCCGTGGGCGTCCTTCATGATGGGGCTGCCCGCCACCATCGCGATCGACACCAACACCTCTGCCGCGAATTCGAACCCTTTCTTCGCGACGTATATTCAGGACAATTGGCGCCTCACGCCGCGCCTGTCGTTAAACCTCGGCTTGCGCCTCGAATATGAGGCCGGTCCCACCGAGCGCTACAACCGCCTGGTCTCCGGCTTCGATCCCACACTGGTGCTCCCCATCAGCGCCGGCGCTCAGGCTGCCTATGCGACGGCGCCCGTCTCCGGTGTGCCGGCCTCTCAGTTCTCCGCTCTCGGCGGCAATACCTATCCCGCTGTCAACGGGCTCGATCGCCAGCAGTGGAGCAGCTCGTGGAACTTGATGCCGCGCATCGCGCTCGCCTATCAGTTGGATCGCAAGAGCGTCCTGCGCTTCGGCACCGGACGTTTCTTCGACACCCTCAACGTCGGCAATGAGCTCAACTACAACCAGACCGGCTTCAGCAATACCACCAACACGACACTTTCGAATGACAACGGCCTCACCTGGAGCGTTGGCAACCCCGCCGCGGGTATCTCGCCGCTCACCAACCCGTTCCCCGTTCTTGGCACCGGCGCTCGCCTGCTGCCTGCGATCGGCAGTTCGCTCGGAGCTATGACTTTGGCCGGCAAAGGCTACACCTACATCCCCTACAACCGGCCGCATGCCGCGCAGAGCCGCTGGCGTCTCGACGTCCAGCGGATGTTGGACAACGCCACCGCCATCACCGTCGGATACTCCGGCTCATACACCAACCACATCCCGCTGAACATGAACATGTCGCCGGTTCCGGCGCAGGACTACTGGTTCGGCAACTCCCGCAACGACGCCACCGCCAACGCCTGGAATGCCAACGTCGCCAATCCGTTTCTCCTGAGCAATTTCTCCGGTCTGCAAACCAGCAACCCGACCCTGTATACCTACATGGCCAACAATTCGTTCTTCACCAGCAAGACGATTCAGGCGCAAAAACTGTGGGTAGCCTTCCCGCAGATGAACGGTCTCACCCAGACCACCGATCTGCAGAAGACCAAGACCGAGGAGCTCGACGTCAGCTTCCAGCGCCGTTTTGCGAAGGGCTTCAACGTGAATATGAACTACACGCGCCTCTGGAGCTATGCGGCCGATTATTTCCCGAACCCCTTCGATCGCTCGCCCGCGTTTGAACCCACCAACACGGGGCGACCGCATCGCCTCGTGTCCACCGCCGTCATCCAGGTGCCGGTTGGAAAGGGTCGAAAGTTCCTCCAGAAGGGCCCGCTCAGTTGGGTCCTCGGCGGATATCAGGTCTCCGTGATTCAGGAATATCAGCCCGGCTCGCTGATCAGTTGGAGCAGCACTCTCTATTACACTGGCAGCAATTTCTCCGACCTCTGCAACGGCCCGCAGACCCTCGGAAAATGGTTCGATACCTCGCTCTTCCAGAGTGCCCCTTCGCTGGTCGCCAACACCGGCCAGGCCCGCGTGATGCCGAACTACATCAGCGGCTATGGCTCGTGCCGCGCGATGCCGTTGAAGAACTTCAACGGCAGCATCTCTCGCCAGATCGCCTTCAACGAACGCGCCAACCTGCAACTCCGCGTTGACGCCTACAACGTCGGCAACCACATGCAGTTCAACAACGCGCCGAACACCACTCCGACCTCAAGCCAGTTCGGCCAGATGACCTCGCAGAATTGCACCACCTGCCAGCGTGCATTCGTTTTCACCGGCCGCATCAGCTTCTGACCGTTCACGTAAAGCCGACCGTGACGGAATCAAATGGAGCGGCGATGGGAGTGCGTTCTTGAGCTTTGGGACGCCGCAAGCCAATGGGACTCCCTAACGGTCGCTGCTCCGTCTACCGCCGTAGCGCCGCGTGCCGCTCCTCGTGATACCCCGTCAACGCCTTATTCGCTTACGATGTACAAGTCGTCTTCTCCGATGTCCGTGTACACCCGGTTTCCCGTGCAGCCGGCGCTCGTCACCGTCCCATTCGCCACCGCCGCCGGGAGCGCCATGCACGTCGGCCGCCCCATCAGCGGCAGGCTTGACATCGCTCCTGCCCGAGTCGCCGCCAATACCACGCTCGGCGCCATCGGAGTCTCTCCGAGCGGCGCATGCAAGACTGCCGCGGGACTCGCCTTCAACTGGAACACTCCGGGGATCACTTCCATCCGGATGTAGCCGATCCCGCTCATCAGTCCGAGGGTCTGCTCCCACTGCGGCATCGACTCCGGCGCCAGCAGATTGTGCGTATAGCCCCCCTCGCCGGAACTTCCTCCGCGAACGTCACCGCCACTGGCCTGCGCATTCCGCCCAGCACTTCCCGCAATTCTCCCTCGATCGCCAGATAATCGGTCATGCACCCATTCTACTGATCGGTCACAGACCCATCGCCGAATAGATATTCCGGGCGATTCGTCGGCTTGTACGGATGCGCTGCCGCGACTTTCTCATTCAGTGCCACTCCCAACCCGGGCCGGGATGGCAGCGCCGCGTACCCGTCCTTGACCTCGGGTCCCGTTCCTTCGAACAAGTCCTGAATCCATGCCGTCCGATTCAGCGTCGATTCCTGGATTGCCGCGCTC
>JAOAPT010000592.1 GCA_025463045.1 Candidatus Solibacter sp. | reverse complement strand
ATCGCACGCGTGACAAGCTGCCAGGTGCCGTGCGACGTTAGCCGACTCGCATTGTATACCGAAAGTATTATGGTTGTCTACATTGAATCGGCAGGTGGGACGTATTGAGCCCGCTCAGGGGCAATATGTGAACGCAAAGCTGGCATGGGGAAATCCAAACCTCAAACTGCAGTAGACACCCCGAATGCACAAAGCGTACACTTGAATGCCCCGCGCCCGGAACGCGATCACCCTGGACCTTGGCTCGGGAAAGAGACACGGGACCCCCACGGAGGAACGCCGGGCAATTTTAGTTGCCGTACGAAGACATGCTGTCCGTCGGTCGCGTAGAGAATGTCGAAACGCGGCCCCCCAAAGCAGATGCTGCGGACGGATCCGGCCGGAGAGGGCAGCGGCAGGATCGCACGCACCCGGCCGTTCTGGTCGCACACCTGGATACCCATGCGGGTTGCCACGTAAAGATTGCCGTGTGCGTCGACTGCGAGAGCTTCGGCTCCGCTGTCATTGGGAACATCCGTCATGTGCAGCCAGTAGAAAGATTGCTTGTCCTTGAACGATCCGTCGGGCTGAACCACATAACTGTAGATCCATTTTGTGGTTTTCTCGGCTGCGAAAAACAGGGCGCCATCCGGAGAAAGCGCGATTCCCGAGGCCGACGCCAGCCCCTCGTCCACGACCTTCTTTTTGCCGTTCCTGATCTGCCAGATCCGGCTGGGTTGATCGCTATGAGCGCCCGGCTCGGACGCGTACATCGTACCGTCATGCGTCACGACGATGCTGTGGCCCTTGATGCCCTGGGCCACGGTCCGGCTCTTGCCCTGCAGGCCAATGGCGACGATACTTTCGGCGGTCGGCGCAACTCCGTACAGCGTTCCGTCAGGACCGAACGCCAGGGCCGAGAGCCGGTTCCCCCTCTCGACGAACGGGAGCGGCGTGCCGTCCGCAGCGAGACGGAAGATCGTGTTGGCGGTCGAGTCACTCAGATAGACCTCACCCTTGGCATTCGCGGCGAGTCCCGTTACCTCGTTGAAGGACTTGGCGATCTTCCGCCAAGGTTCATCGGGTACGGTGATCTCGCGCAACGTGCTGTTGTTGGAGACGCCGGCTTTCACCGGCGCCGGATAGTCGCGCCAGAGCCAGCGCATCACGTCGGGGAAAATGCGCTGCCCGGGCCGGCCGTCATGGCCGTGCGTGCCCCATGCATGAGCTACGTCGTAACCTGCGAACGTCAGCGCGGACTCCATATTCAGATTGGCGTCGTACCAGGAGCCGAAGAGTGGATTCCAGGAGTCGGTTGAGCCGTCTTCCAGGAAAATGCGAAGCGGCCTGGGATCGGTCTTGCGAACCAGCGCGGGGTATTCGTGTCCGCCGCGCATCGAGACGAACGTGCCGATGACTGAGTAGACGCGGGTGAACTGATCGGGACGCGTCCATGCCAGAGTGAAGGATCCGATGCCGCCCGTACTGCCGCCGGTTACGGCATGGTCGTTGCCGCTGGAGGAAATACGGATCGGTCTGCCATCCCGCGTTTTCAGTTTCTGCACAGCCGGTAGCAGTTCGTTGAGCACGTAGTCGGGAAGGCGGTCGTTCAAACTGTCGAACTCGTACGAGCGGTTGAAGCGAATCGCAGCGCGTTGTGGCGTTCCTGCCGGATCTTTCCAAATCGTTCCCGGGACAACGCCGATGCCAATCATTACGGGCAATTCGCCCTTAGCAATAAGGTTGTCGAGGACAATCCCCTCGTACTCGCCCAGGCCATCGAGCTTGATCAGAAGACATGCTGGTTTCGCCGGATCGTACTGAGCCGGCACGTAAACCCGATAATCATTCTCCGTGCCTGGATAAATTAAGGAGTCTGTGATCTTGCCGGTCAGGAATTCGCCATGCGGAACGCCGACGGTGGGTTTGTCGTCGTCGGAAGGGAGCGGCTCGGACAATTCCCGCTGGATCTTCTCGACCAGCGCGCGTGGATCCAGGCGAGAGGGCGATTGAGCCAGTACGACCGGCACAACCGCCAGGAACAGACTGGACACGAACAGTGGACCACCAATCCGGCGCTTCATGAAGGACATTTTGCACTCCCGTGCGATTCAACGCTCGCGATTCTGAACTCGACCAGCGGGCGGCGGCAGTTCCTTCAACCATGCAAGGTTGAAGGCGTAGTGATTCTTGCTGGTGTTCAAGTGGATGGTACTGTCGCGCGCCTGCGTCAGCGAGATGTAGCCACCCCGTTCGGCCATCGTATCACTCAAAGTGAACTCTCCCTGATCCGTTCCTGGAAACGTGCGCTCAGCTCCTCCCGGCGTGATCAGCTTGCGTACAGGCCAGGTCCTGCCTTCGTCGAAGGAGAGCGCGGCGAACAGGCCGTAGCCTTGGAAATCGCGGCCGGCAGAGTCCCGAAACGTGAGGCCTTTTCGCTTTGCCCAGTCCCGCCCCTGGTCGGTGAAGGAGCAGAACAAGATCGCTCCTTCCTTCAACCGGATCAGCGCGGGCCGCTGTCCGCTACTGACGGCGGGGAACTCGCTTGCACTCACCTGCCAGGTCTTGCCCATATCGGCCGAGATGCTCATCGGCGTGCGGAACTGAAATTTCTCCTGCGTTTCGACCTTGTCGACCCTGCCCAGCGCAAGCAGGCGGCCGTCGGTGAGTTGAACCATACCGTTGTGAAATCCGGCCAGCCGCGAAGCGGATGATGCAGGCTTCCACTCGGCCGGCTTCACATCGGAATGCGACCAGGTCTTCCCATCGTCCTTGCTGATGATGAAGCTTAGCTGGGGCGCGTCATGCGGAACGATGATGTAGCCTTCCCGCGTTCGAAACGGAGCATTCCCAAGCTCGCCATGCGGTTCGATCATTCGCGCTTTGGACCAGGTAACGCCATTGTCGGTGGAGGTACGAACGATATCCGTAGTGACTCCGTTGGCGAAGAAATAGAGCGTCCGCTTGCCATCGAACCAGATTCGGGGAGCATGATCGTTGGCATCGGGTTGGTCCCAGAACGGCGACGCATCCTGCCACTCGTCGGCGCCGCGCGGAAGCCTGCTTGCCGCGACCGCCATCTCGTCGCCGGGTTCGTCGATGCAGGTGTACCACACCGCCAGCAGGTCACCGTTCGGACACTCCGTGAGAGATGAGTTGTGATTGTGCGCCGAGAACAGGGGTCCGTAAGATCGCGGGGAGACTTTCATGTAGACTTGCGGACCTCGGAAGAACGGCTTCGCCGGATCGATCGGTTCCGCCGGCGTTCTTGTCTGGACAACGTTCCTTTGATACAGGCTCGGCGAGGGCGCGGGTAGCGGTTTGGTCTTCGGCAGTTCTCCCGCGACCACACGAAAGCCGATTTGGTGGTTGCGCGTATCAGGTAACCGTCCGCTTCTGTTTGCGGAGCGGAGCAGGCGCGTCAGTTCGGAATGGCTGCCTCCGCGCGTCACGCGAAAATCGCCGTCGCGCCTCCCCACCGGATCCACCTGACGCCCCGGCTCGTAGACTCCGTACCAATCCACGCACCATTCCTCGACATTGCCGTGCATGTCGTAAATGCCCCAGGCATTCGGCGTGGTCTGTCCCACTCGCAAGTTGAGGCCGCCCGGACCGGCAGCGTACTCGGGAGGCATGCCGGTCTTCTCGTAATAGAGCTTCTTCGCGCCTTCTTCAGTGATCCATTTGTGATGACCGGCGGGCAGGCGGTCACCGGTATGGAACAATGTACGCGTACCGGAGCGCGCCGCGTACTCCCACTCGGCTTCCGTGGGCAAGCGGTATGGCCGCTTCTCTTTCTTGGACAGCCACCGGCAGAACGCTTCTGCATCGCTCCAACTCACGAATGTCACTGCTTCGTCGTCACCGGACGAGACGCCCATTCGGCCGCGGTACTGCCGGTGAGAGGGGTCGAACTGCTCGTACTGAGCGTTAGTAATCTCCGTGGCGGCAATTGCGAAAGGCTTCTGGATAACCACCGTATGCACGGGGCGCTCGTCCCAGTCAGCCTCGTCGAATCGCGTGGAGGCGGTCTGGAACCAACTTCCGTTCTTGTTGTACTCGCGCTGCGGTCCCTCCTGGCCCATCTGGAACTCGCCCGCTGGCACCGCGACGAACTTCATGCCGGCGGAATTCGTGAAGGCGCCGCCGGGCGGTAGGTCGGCCGCGACGCAAAGAACGATCGGTAAACACAATGCTCCGGCGAGCCAAGGCCCGGCAGATGGGAAGCAGTTCTTTCTCATGATCAGGGCGTCGCTCCGTAGTGGTTGTTCAATGTATAGGCAGGGAAGTCATCGGTCCGGAATGGCGCCGCGGGCAGGCCGCTGCCGTTCGCAAGATTGACCGTCGGAAAGTCTGCCCAGCCGTAGCGCACGGCAATCGGACGGGCGACCTGGGCGGACCAGACCACCACCGCGTCCCCTTCAATCCGGGCATCGGCCCACACCCAGCGACGGTCTGCGCCGCAGATCGCAAAACCCTCTAACACGCTCTTCGGGCTGTTGCGGATGAGCGGCGCGGTCTTGCCGGCCAATGAATTGACGTCATAGAACTCGGGAAGCGGGCGTGCTATCAACCCGCCGTCGGTATGACGAAATTGGATCCGAATCCTGTCGCCTTCGATCTTCTGCGAATGAAACACCGGTCCCGAGTAAACCAGCTTCTTCCCGAACTGTTTCGCGAGAACCAGCGTGGCCAGGCGCTCACCGACATCCTTCTTGTTACGGGGATGATCGTCGTCCGACTCACCCAAGTCCACCAACACCGTCATGGCGGTTCCCGGTACGCTGAGCGTCGCAGCCTGGGATTCGCGCAGCTCGGCGTACTCGCTTTCTCCCGGAGCCGCGTTCTTCGACCCGTGACCATGAAGTTGGCAGATATAAAACGGGAGGTCAGGCCGCTTCCACTTTTCCCGCCAGTCCGCGATCAGGGCCCGGAGCGCCGCTCGATATTCGTAGGCGCGCGGAGTGTCGGACTCCCCCTGATACCACAACACACCATCGATGCCAGCGCTTGTCAGGGGATTGATGACGCCATTGAAAATCACCCCGGAGTTTCCGAGCGGCGGCGTCGGCGGCGCTTTTGGAGTGCTTTCGAAAGCAGTCGCCGGCAACGCCGGAAACTCGTATTCGACCTTGGCCAACCAGTCACCGGCCAAATCGATCGCCGCGGCCCAGAACCTTCCGGGAGCGTTGGTCACGCGGGGAGACGAGGCCGGTGCAAAGATTCGGACTGCGATCGTATTCTTGCCCGCCTTCAATAACCGGTCGGGCACCGGAAAGTACCGAGGATATCCGAGTCCCGGGTATTTCTCATAAGACGTTTCGGAGACCTTCTCACCGTTCCAGTAGACCTCGTCGAAACCCTCGATATCGCCTAAAAGCACTTTGAAAGGCTGGCCGGTAGTGAGTGCCCGCTCCGGCACGTCGATTACTTTCCGAATCCAGAAGGCTCCGGTCACGGGTCTCTCGAAAAGCCGTCCGGGAAGTTGGACCGTGCTCCACCCCTCGGTCGCAATGTTTTCCCCGGCAAACCGCGCCGGTTCGGGATTGGGGCGGTCCTTTCGCCCGAACGCTTCAAGCCAGGCGGCATACGCGGCGACGAACTCTTGCTTCCGCTTGGGATACCCGGCAAGAAGCGTGCGGCGCAGGGTATCTCCCGCATGGATCGAATCTACGCTGCGGATCGCTTCCTCGCTCATCCACATCTCGGAATAGGAGCCTGCCCAGGAGGCGTCGATGATGCCGACGGGCTGCCGCAAGTCGTTCTGGAGCCGCTGCCCGAAATAGTAGCCCACGGCGGTAAAGGCGCCGGCAGTTTTCGGACCGGCAATCGCCCAGCTACCGGAACAATCCTCCGCGGGCCCGGGGCGGCCGGATTTCGCCACCCGGAAGACGCGCAGGAATGTGTTCGCGGATCGGGCAATTTCCGCCTCCGCTCCGCGGGTTGCTTGCAGCGGCAACTCCATGTTGGATTGTCCGGCCGCGAGCCACACGGTCCCAACCAGCACGTCGGACACGACAATTTCGTTACGGCCTTTTGCCACAAGCTGGAAGGGCCCGGCGCCCACACCTTCCAAATCCATGTGAAGCAGCCAGCGTCCATCGTCTCCGGCTACGGTGCGCCAGGTTTTGCCAACGAACTCAACGGTCACCGTTTCGCCGGCTTCCGCCTTACCCCATACTGGAGCCGAGCGAGACCGCATCACTACCATGTGGTCGGAAAAGAGTGCCGGGAGGCGGATGGCGGCGGAAAGCCGGGCGGTCTGACCCAGAAACAGGACAACCAGAAGAAACCGAATGCCGGTGATCAAAGTCTGCCTCCTGGATTCATTCAGACGCATTATACGCATCGTATACATGCATGGTCAACAACGCTCTTGTGTGGTCATCCAGCGGCTATCTTGGAGGCGCCGATCACGGCCAATACCGGCAATACGCGAACCTTATCGACAAGCGGAGAGTTGCATGCCACATGCATACAGCATGAAAGGCGTTGTATAATCCACCCGATGAGCGAATTCACCAGACGAACGTTCCTGGCCGGCCTGGCGGCGCCGGCAATTTCGCCCGGGCCCGCGCGCGGAGCTGATGAGGCCCTCAAATCCCCGATTACCAATAGGTGGGGCGAGGCCAAGACCACGAGGCTCGATCTGGACGAAATCCGGATTTTCAAAGGGCCTCCCGGAGCCGCGTACAACCATCACCACCAGATCCTTTTCGATCGGGGCCGCTTGTATGCATCGTGGTCCAATGGAATTACACACGAAGACAATCCCGGACAGCGGATGCTGTTTGCGGTTTCCGACGATGAAGGAAGGAGCTGGTCCCCCGAAGCCCAGATCTCCGCGCCTCCCGCCGAAAAAACTTCGACCTACACGGCCATGGGCATCCGCTCCCATCAGGGCCGCCTGATTGCCTACTATGGCCACTTTTCCTATGACCCGATCGGATTCGATGCCAGCGGGGTCGTGCTTTCGAAACCGATTCTGGATCATCGGGGAGACGCAAGCATCTGGGTTCGCAAGAATACGTTCTGCGACGCTCGCATCTCTCAGGACCGGGGCGCCACTTGGGGAAAGCCCGTGCGGGTGCTCGACAAGTTCGTACCGAATCTCCGCCCATTTCCGCTCCGCAACGGACGACTGATGATGACCGGGAATGTCACGTTCCCCTATACGGACGATCCCGCGGGCATTCGCCATTGGAAAACGGCTGGGTTGCCGCGCCTGCCGAAATGGACCGTCGATAACCCCGAAGGATTTTTGAAGGCCTGTTCCTATCGGAATGATCCGCGCGATTATTGTGAAGGCTCTTTTTTCCAGACCGACGATGGAAAGATCCACATGATGCTTCGGACACTGCCCATAGGAGCCGATAAGCACAATGGTCTGCTCGCCGTCACCGAGAGTTCCGACAACGGGGAAACCTGGTCCGAACCTCTGCTGACCAGCTACACGGACTGCTCGTGCCGCTTCCACTTTGGCCGTCTGCCGAACGGACTATTTTTCGGCTTGAGTTGTCCCAATCCTAAGGGCGCTCGCACGCCGATGGTGCTCGCCACCAGCCGGGACGGCGTGGTGTTTGATCGCCACTACATTCTGGGCGACGCCGCGGCGACGAAGCCGCGCGTTCCGGGCCATGCCAAAGGCGGTGCGTACGGCTATCCGAGTTGCGACATTGCGAATGACAAAATGTACATCGTATTCTCGCGGAGCAAGGAAGACATTTATTTCACCAGCTTCAATCTCAGCCTATTGGTTTAAGAGGCATCGGTACCACCCACGATGAGACTGCGCCTTCCAAAATATCGGCCGGCAGAGGGAGGAGCACCACGGAAGCACGGGACGGCGGCATTTCGAAGGTCAGGCTGGTAAGCCCCACCGGCGCAAACAGGCGCTCGCGGCAGATCGCGTTCCAGTTCGTCCTGGTCTGCATTTGCCGCCGTACCCCCTGAGCGCAAAGCGGGAGGCCGTTCATGCCGTGATAGACCGTCCGATAGCAACAGGGCTGCTTGCAGTCGTTTCACACTAACCTCCAGCGCGTCGTAAGAGTGGGCTTCCCGCAGCGCGATTCAATCCCGGGTGGCCCTGGGACGCGGTACCGCCTCTGGTTGAGAACGGATGAGCTGAACTTTGGGCGATTGTACACCGGATGAATGCATATTGTCTACCGAACTTGCAACCCTTCGTCCGACAGTATCCAGAAGGGGCGATTTGCGGCTCGCCGAGCGTGCCAGGTGAACGCCTCAACGGGCTCGGAAGCGCGCGGAAGGCGTTGTATTTAACTTGCTTTCGAGTGTATACTGCAGACGGATGAGGAAGACTAACGGTGTCCAGCGCGGTCGCAGCAAAGACGAGTCCTCAATGCGCGAGAAGGCTCGTCAATATGTCCATCGCAAAATCGCTGCCCGGGAGTTGGCGGGCGGTAGTTTGCTTTCAGAACTGGCAATCGCGAAAGAGCTAGGGATCAGCAGAACGCCCGTTCGCGAGGCCATCGGACAACTGGTTGCCGAGGGTCTTCTTCAGCAGGTTCCTACCGGCGGAGTGGCCGTGGCTCAATTGTCGCGTCGCGACATTATAGACCTCTACGAACTGCGGGAGGCCCTCGAAGTCTATGCTGCCGGCAAGGCGGCGCGCCAGCGAGTAAGCGCCTCGGACATGATCCGTCTTCAGGAACTGGCGGATTTCGCCCTGCACCTCAAAGCGGAACTGGAACAGTCTGGAAAACCGACGTTGGACGAGGCGCAGATGCGTCGATTCGTCGCCAGCGACCTCTCATTCCATGCGCTCCTGGTGCGCACCGCGGCTAACGGCCGTATCTTGAAAGTGGTCAACGAAACCCGCTTGTTGATCCGCATTTTCGCGATGCACCGTGACGGCCACCGCATCGAGGATCTCGAGCACATCTACCAGTACCACACCGACGTGCTTCGCGCGGTTGGGCAGCAGGACCCCACTCTCGCGATGGCCAAACTGTCCGAACACATCCGCTTGAGCTTGCAAGAACGCCTGAACGAATACGACCAATGGGAGCGGGAAACCTCGCTTCAGGAAAGCGTGCCGGAGTTCTTCGATATGTTTCAGGCAGTTGAAATCTAATACCGGCGCGCATCACTTGTCGGCTCCGCGGTCCGCGTTCAAGAGCCAGTTAAGGGTTCGGCGTCTTTATTTGAGGGCGATGCCGTCGCAGCAGTTGTAGACACTAAGGACACAATAGGTATACAATTTTGCTGTGCTCCTTCCAAGTCAATTCCCGCTATCCGTGGCGCTTTTGCTTTCCAGCGTGTCCGCTGGAGCGGTGGAACTCCGAAATGTTCATGTGGCGCCCGCGCCGAACCTGACCGGACCGGAAAAGAAAGCAGTGGAACTCCTTCTTCACGAGACCAAGGTCCGCACCGGCCTCGACTGGAGCTCGAATGATAGCGCGTCAGGTGGGGTTTCAATTACCGTCCGGCATGCGACCGGCCGGGGGCCGGCTGAGGGATTTCGCCTGACTGCCGCTCCAGGCGCGATCGAAATCCAGGGCAACGATGAACGGGGCACCCTTTTTGGCGTCGGGCGTTTGCTGCGTGAGCTGAAATTGACCAAGGGCAAGGCCGAAATTGCCGGCCAACTGGACATCACTTCCAGTCCTAAGTTTCCGTTGCGAGGGCACCAGATCGGCTACCGGCCCAAGGTGAATACGTATGACGCCTGGACACCGGAAGTCTTCGAGCAGTACGTCCGGGATCTTGCCGTGTTCGGGACCAACGCGATCGAACTGATCCCGCCACGCTCCGACGATCGTGACCAGAGTCCACATTTTCTCCTGACGAAGATCGAGATGATGGCGCAAATGTCGCGCATCATCGCCGAATACGGTCTTCAGGTTTGGATCTGGTTTCCGGCGATGGACAAGGACTACACGAACCCGGCGACCGTTGAGTTCGCGCTCAAGGAATGGGGCGACGTCTTCCGCAAGCTGCCGCACATCGACGCCGTGTTTGTGCCGGGAGGAGATCCGGGCAGCACCCCTCCCAAGCCGTTGATGAATCTGCTAGCGAAGCAATCGGCCTCCCTCCGCCGGTTACATCCCAAGGCACAGATGTGGGTTTCGCCGCAAGGCTTCGACGCGGCCCAGTTTACCGAATTCATCGAGCTCGTCAAGAAACAGCCGGCCTGGCTTAACGGTCTGGTCTTCGGGCCCTGGAACCGGGTCCCGGTCTCGGAGTTGCGGGCCCAGGTACCTGCGAAATATGCGATCCGGCTCTACCCCGACATCACTCACAGTTTTCTTTGCGAGTACCCCGTTCCGGATTGGGATACTGCCTACGCGATTACCGAAGGACGTGAGACGATCAATCCCCGTCCGGTTGACGAAGCCAAGATATTCAAACTGACAAGCCCCGGGACGGTCGGGTTTCTGTCGTACTCTGAAGGCGTTAACGACGACGTCAACAAGATCCTGTGGAACAGCCTGGCCTGGGACCCGGATGCGGACACCACAGCGGTGCTGCGCGAGTATTCGCGCTACTTTATCAGTCCCGACTACGAAGATCAGTTTGCGCAAGGCCTGTTTGCTCTGGAGCGCGACTGGAGAGGGCCGCTGTTGAGCAATGCGAATGTCGACACGACGCTGGCTCAGTTCCAGTCGATGGAACGCACTGCTACGCCGCAGATGCTGCGCAACTGGCGCTTTCAACAAGGCCTTTACCGGGCCTATTACGACGGCTATATCCGCCGCCGTCTGATGTATGAGACTTCCCTGGAGGAGCGCGCGATGGATCGCTTGCGCGAATCCGCACGCCTGGGGTCCACGGCCGCACTCGATGCCGCCGAGCATATCCTCGATCAGGCCGTGGAGCAGCCCGTTGCTCAGGACTTGCGCACGCGCCTCTTCGCGCTGGCCGAAGGTCTCTACCAGTCGATTGGAATGCAGCTCAGCGTCGATCTTTACCGGGCGGTACATTTCAGCCGGGGCGCCAACCTGGATATGCTCGACTTCCCGCTGAACAGCCGGGTCTGGCTCAAGCAACAATTTAGCCGGGTACGCGCAGCGCAGACGGAGAAGGAAAAGCTGGCAGGGATAGACGCAATCGTCAACCGCACCAATCCCGGCCCCGGAGGGTTTTACGACGACCTGGGTAAGCCTGGCCTGCAGCCGCACGTGGTCGCAACCGGGCCGGGCTACGATCTGGATCCCGGTTTCTTTCACTCCGTGTTTTCACAGATTCGCTCTGAAGGCACCGGCTCGCACCTCGATACACCGGCTGCGTGGTGGGACTATGCCGGCGCACGCCAGGGCACTCCGCTGACCATGCGCTACGAGCATCTCGATCCGAATGCTCCCTACAAGGTCCGCGTCGTGTACGCAGGTTTTCCGAACGGCCCGAAGTACAGGCTCCTTGCCAACGACGGTGTCGAGATTCACCCTTATCTGGCGCGGCCGGATCCCATGCGAGCACTCGACTTCGACATTCCGGCCGAAGCCACGCGCGGCGGCGCACTAACGCTGCGATGGTCGCTCGAACCCGGTGTGGGAAGCTTCTCAGCCTCGGTGGCGGTCACCGAGGTATTCCTGATTCGCAAGTAAGTCCCGGGAGAGTACAGTTATGACCAGGTCTTGCCTGTCGCCATCGATCCGGCTCTCGTCGTTGGTCACCCTGCTCCTCCTGGGTCATTCGTTGCGGCTCCAGGCAGAGATTCGTTTGCCCGGCATCATTTCAGACCACATGGTGCTCATGCGGTCCGCGGCAGTTCCGATCTGGGGCCATGCCGACGCCGGAGAACCAGTAAGCGTGAGTTTGGCGGAAACCGCAGCGCACACGGTGGCGGGGGCGTATGGAAAGTGGAAGGTGGTTCTGGACCTGACCAAGGCCGGCACGGGTCCTTACGAATTGGCGGTGGCAGGGAAGAACCAGATCCGCGTTTCCGATGTTCTAACTGGAACCGTTTGGCTGGCCTCCGGCGTACCGATCTTCCGTTCTACATCTGCCAGCTTCCCAGCTCAGGGATGAGAAAGTCCTCGCCCGCGGAGAGCGAGTGGGCCGAACTGCGCGAGTCGCAATCGGAGACGCTGAAGGTCCCCGGCACGGCTCTGGCCGTCCTGATCGATTTAGGAGAGGCGATAGATCTCCATCCGAGAAACAAGGCAGACGTGGGCGAGAGGCTCGCATATCTCGTATTGTCGAGGCAATACGGAAAGAATCTGGGGGTTGTGTCCGGACCGGTGTATGAGTCCATGACGGTCGAAGGCGCCGAGGTGCGGAGCCGGTTCCGGAATGCGGCGAGTGGACTTCGCGCAAAACCGCTGCCGCCGGTTTACGAACTCAGTACACTTCTGGGGCGAACCGCTCGGCTGGTCCGCAACAGTCCGAATAGCGAACTGCCGGGCTTCCAAATCTGCGGCGAGGATCACCACTGGGTTTGGGCCGATGCCCGGATCGAGGGTCAGACCATGGTCGTGGACTCGTCGCAGATCGCCAAGCCAATCGCGGTACGGTATGGGTGGGCAGACAATCCCACCGTCAACCTGGTGAACGAAGCCGGATTGCCCGCCGCGCCCTTCCGAACGGACAGTTTTGCGGCTCTTACCGCGAACCGCCATTTCTAACTGGCCGCTGTGTTGGACAGGTCGGGGACGCCATGCCGGCGCTGCATTTCCAACTGCATCGCATCGGCATCGCGATTCACGAAAAGCATGGCGACAATCAACATCAAGCCGGCGGCGCAATAGACCACGGAAGTCGCCGCGATCGCGAATCCGATCGACGACTTGGCTGCGATCAGCCCAACCACGATCGGGGCGGTGCCGCCGCCTCCGAGCCAGCCGACGCAATTCATGAGCCCAGCCATGGTTCCGCGCGCCTCCGGCGGAACCACATCGAATGGCGCGGCGAAGATATTACTGTCATACAAGCCCTTGAACAATCCCCAGCCTGCCAGGGCCACCAGAAGCCACGTGGTGGAGTGCGTCATACCGCAGAGGAGGACGAAGGGAGCACACGAGAGCACTCCGAGAGCCTGAACCATCAGCCGGCCGCGCTTCGTTCGCTTGACTAGAAGGTCGGCGAGCCATCCCCCGGCCGTGGCGCCGACCATGCTGGCGATTTGGGCGAACAATGTCGCGTTCAGTCCCGCCATGGCAAGACTCATCCCGAAGCGCTGGTAGAGATATGTGGGCATCCAGGCAAGCAAAACGACGGCGCCAAAATTGGCGCAGACGAACGTGGCCATCAGCAGGAGCGCCGTGGGCGATTTGAGAATCAGTTTGAACGACTCCCGAACCGAGGCCTTCCGAAGAGCCGGCTGTTCGGCGAGACCCGCGTCCTGGAGTTCGGCGTAACCTCTTTGCGGCTCCACCAGCGAGCGGTGCAGCAGGGCTCCGAGCACGATCCCCAAACCGCCGAACACCACAAAGGACAATCTCCAGCCGTAGCGCTGGCCGATCAGCCCGGCAAAGAAACCGCCGCCGATGGTGCCCACATAGACGCTGGTGACCAGAAAGCCCAACGCTCTGGAGCGTGTCGCCTTGCCGTGATAGTCGCTGATGAGCGACACTGCCGCCGGGTAATAGAACGTCTCGCCGCAGCCCTCAGCCGCGCGAAAAAAGAGTAAGCTCCGGAAGTTCCACGAAAGCGCCGTAGCAATACAGATGGCGCTCCAAGCGTAGAGTCCGCCCAGAATGGCGGTCTTCCGGCGGACACGATCCACGATCAATCCCGCGATCGGAGCACCGAGTCCGTAGAACCACGCGAATGCCGAACCGAGAAGCCCGAGTTCCACCGTGCTCAGCTTCATTTCCCGCTGGAGCAACGGAAACACGGAAAATACGGCTTGACGGTCGGCATAGTTGAAGAAACACATGCTCCACAGCATGGCTACGACAATCCATTTGTAACTGGCCGGCGCGGATCGAATCCCCGGTCGCGCGCTCACTTGCTGACTCCGTCACCTTCGCGTATCGTCATGGCGGAAAACTCCACGCGCAGCGTTCCCAGTTCACCAAACCCGATGCGGAGATCGTTGTCCACCGGTACTTTGAGCACTCCGGCAAAGGATCCGGTGATGATGACCTGGCCTGCTCTCATGGCCTCGCCGCGTTGCCGAAGCGCTTGAGTCAGTCGAACCAAAGCTGCGAACGGGTTTCCTTCGGGGTGGCCGCCGGCCACCACCATCAGGAGCCCCTCGGGCCCCTCCAGCGTGATCGGAATCGCGCTGGGAACGGCGCGCGGAGAAGCTGCGACGGCGGGGCCCAGAAATACACCTTGGTTCGACAGATTGTCGGCCAGCAACTCCGGAAAGGATGCCTCCGCCGGTTTCGCGTAGCGGCTGCCGATGAGTTCCAGCGAAAGGCGAATTTCCCCGACGGCATCGCAGACCTCGTCGTCGGAATACGGCGCCGTGCGCGGCGTCAGGTCGCGCCCGAGGATGAAGGCAATCTCGGGTTCGATGTGAGCAGAGCCATCGCTGGTGCGAACCGGACAGGGCGAGTCACGATAGATTGTGGAGACAAAAAGGGGAGCGGTCGCCCCCATTGGCCCAGGTACCGACGACTTCCAGCCGCCGACCCACGCATCGATTCTCATGCCGACATAATGCTGAATAAGCAGGGCCGCGGTGAGGCTGGTTGGACGGCAGAACTCCGGAAACCGTTCGGCGGGTATGCTTGTCTCCCTGGCGGCGACCAGGCGATCTGCAGCGCGCATCCAAGGTGCCGAGGCAATCGTTTCCTTATACATGCTGCCTCGTAGAGTACACCGGCTGGATTCAACTTGTCTACAGTGAATACGCGCTGTATAATGCGACTCATGCAACACGGCAGTGCGGGGCCAGTCTGGAGAAACCCGGTGCGTGCGAGACTCGAGGCAGGAAAACCCGCCTTTGCGATTACGATCACGACACCTTCAGTCGAGGCGGCGGCTCACGCGGCCACCCTGGGATTTCATTTCCTGTGGATCGAGATGGAACACTCGCCGATCACACTTGAAACGTTGCGCTTGATGGTGCTAGCTAGCCGTGGCCTGCCAGCGGCGGTATTTGCCAGAGTTCCGGTGGTTGAGACATGGACGGCAAAGCGCGTGTTGGATCAGGGAGTCGCGGGGGTTATCTTCCCCTTCGTGGGCACGCCTGAAAAGGCAGCATGTGCCTCAGCCGCCTGCCGCTACCCGCCGGCCGGAAACCGCGGTTCCGGAGCGGGCGCGGCGGTGCGCGCGTGGCCGTTAGCCGGCAACTACTATGATTCCGCCGACGCCAACGTGATGACGATCTGCGTGGTGGAGGAAGCCTCCGCGCTGGCACGAATTGACGAGATTGCCGCCACCCCGGGAGTGGATGCCATCTTCATCGGCACCAGCGACCTGTCTTTTTCGATGGGCTTTCGCGGGCGGCAGGACGAGCCCGCACTGCGCGAGGCAATCTCCCACATCGCGAAAGCGGCTCTCCGCCAGGGGAAGTTCCTGGGGCGGCCCGCCGGCACCCACGAGCAGGCGCGCCAGTTTATGGACGACGGGTTCCTTCTGTTTCAGATGCCGACCGAAATCGGTTTGATGGAGATCGGCGCCAAACACATACTGGGGCCGTTCGGCACGGATGGTGTGCCTGAGGAAGGCCGAGCAATCTATTAGGCTTACGGCCACACCATGCAGACAATTCGTATGACAAACCTCCGAGTCTCAAGCGGTCGAGCCGCTATCGCACTGGCTCTCGGGCTTGCGCTCCGCGCAGGCGCGGCGCAGGCGGTGATAGACATGGGGCAGCTCGGAGCGCGGAGCGGCGATGGGAGCGACACCAGTCCGGTGGTTGCGCGCGCGCTGGAACAGTGCAAGGTCGCAGGAGCCAAGAAAATCCTGTTCCCTCGCGGCGTCTACGAATTCTGGCCGGACCGGGCTGCGGAAGAATACCTTTTCGCCAGCAATAACGACCCCGGCCTCAAGCGGATCGCATTTCCCATCCGTGACCTCGAAAACATCGAAATCGATGGCCAGGGATCGACCTTCATTTTTCACGGCGGCATCAGCGCCTTTGTTGTCGAACGATCGCGCGGCGTCACCCTCAAGAATTTTTCGATCGATTGGAAACGGCCCTTTCACAATGAAGCTCGTATCCTGGCGGTGACCGAAAGCGGAATCGATCTCGAAATTTCCGGGCAGTTCCCATACAAGGTCCAGAAAGGGCTGCTGTACTTCCTCGACGAGAACGGCGGCAGTTGCGGGAAGCGAAACCGGGACGCCTGTCCCGTGGGGGATCTTCTCGAATTCGATTCGCAAAAGCGCGAGACGGCGTACATGGTTCGCGATTACTACAGCGCCCCTTATGTGCCGGCATCGGTGATCGCACCGGGAAGAGTTCGGATCGTTCAGCCTGGACTGAAAGTAACCGCCGGGAACACGCTGGTATTCGGCATGACGAACCGGGATTACCCGGCGATGACGCTCACGGATAGCTCTTCGATCAAAGTGGAGTCCGTTACCATCCATCATGCCGGAGGAATGGGAATCCTTGCCCAGCGCTGCAGAGATATGGAGCTGGACCATGTCAAAGTAACGCCTTCCCCCGGACGTATGATCAGCGTGCCGGCCGATGCGACTCATTTTGTGAACTGCGCCGGGCGCATCGTGATGAGCCACTGTTTGTTCGAGAATCAGCTCGACGACGCCACCAACATTCATGGTATTTACGCCCAGGTGACGCGGCTCCTATCGCCGGCGGAAATCGAAGTCAAGCTGGTGCATCCGCAACAGCGCGGCGTCGGATTTGTGGCTGCCGGAGATCCGGTCGAATTCGTGCATGCCGATAGCCTGATCAGCTTCGCACAGGCGCGGGCGAAGTCGGTCGTTCGCGTAAACGGCGAATACACCAGGATCGCGATGGAAGGTCCGCCTGCGCAGGAGCTGCGTCCTGGCGATGCCGTGGCCAGTACCGCCGGCTACCCCGACGTTGTAATCCGCAATTCCACCATCCGCAATAATCGTGCGCGCGGGCTGCTGCTGGGCTCGCGCGGCAAGATTCTGATTGAGGACAACACCTTCCACACGCCGGGCGCGGCGATCCTGATGGAGGGGGACGCTCGCTACTGGTTCGAGCAGGCGGGCGTGCGCGACCTGACGATCCGCCGCAACTCATTTGACAATTGCAATTATGGGGTGTGGGGAAAAGCCGTCATCGAAGTGGCGGCGGGAATCGAGCCTGCTCTACGCGATCAGAGTCGTTACAACCGGAATATCGTCATTGAAGAAAATGTCTTTCGCGTCTTCGACCAGACCCGGCTGGTGCTGGCGTATTCCGTCGATGGCCTAATCGTTCGCAATAATCGCATCGAGCGAACCTCTGCCTATCCCGCCAGAAAAGAAGACTATCCCCCATTCGACATCACCAACTCGGACCGTGTGAACATCACGGGAAAGTAGCCTGGCGCCATTCCTGACGGGGTCATTTCTTGATGCCCGCGGAGCGTTGATTGTTGTTCTCGAGAACGTTCTTGCTTGCTCACCGACGAGATCTACCAAGGAGTCAGTCCTGATTCCGCCTCCCTGACCAATTGCAGCGGCTGCCCGGTAGTCTCTGAGTTCAGGCACCGATGCCAATTTGGCTACACACAGGCCCCACAGAGATCGTGGTAAAACGATAACGGGTTTTGGGAGCGGGTGCTATGGACGCAGAAGTTTTGCTGGATATGGCGCGGCATCAGGTTTGGGCCGATGCGGCGCACTGGAAAACACTTCGTGAGAACACAACGCTACTCGAAGACGCGGAAATTCGCGGGCGACTGAACCACATGCTGATGGCCCTGAAGATTAGGACGGTCCTAGACTAGCGCTCGCTCCGATCCTGGTTTTCCCCCTGGTGCAGTGGCAGGTGGCGGATTGGTTCGACTGGTTGCCTGAGGGTCACTTCGGGTTGCGGAGTGCCGTTGGCCCCCTCTAACTTG
>JAOAPT010000591.1 GCA_025463045.1 Candidatus Solibacter sp. | reverse complement strand
CACGCGACCACCGCTCCCTGATGGTCGCGGCTCGGATTGGGGGCACGGTTCTTCATGGCGTTTGGTGGGCGGCTCTGATGGTGGCTCAATGAGCGCGCGCTATACCGGAATCGCGTATCGCCTGCCGCGTGTACTCCGCCGCCACATTCTCCATTTCGAAGTGGAGATCGAGGACGCGGTGTCTGCCTTCGCGCACGCACTTCCCAAAGGCGCGCGCGTGCTCGATGCGGGGGCGGGGGAAGGGCAGTATCGTCACCATTTCGCGCGGCAGCGATACTGCGGCGTCGATCTCGCGGTCGGCGACGCGGCGTGGGACTACAGCAAACTGGACGCACTCGCGGATCTCACCGCACTGCCGTTCCGCTCGGGCGCGTTCGATGCGGCGGTCCACATCGTCACCATCGAACATCTGCGCGAGCCGGCGGCGGCGCTCGCTGAAATGGCGCGCACGCTCGCTCCCGGCGCACGGCTGTTGATCGCCGCGCCGCACGAGTGGGAAGTCCACCAGGCGCCCCACGACTATTTCCGCTACACGCGCTACGGCCTCGCGTACCTGCTGGAGAAGAGCGGCCTCGAAGTGCAGGAAATGCGACCCGCGGGCGGCTATTTCCGGTTGCTGGCCCGGCGCCTGCTCAACGGGCTACAATTCTTCACAGGAGGCGTTCGCTGGCTGTTCTTTCTGCCGGCCGCGATTCTGCTGGTGCCGCCGGCACTGATCCTGCCCTTGTTGGACCCGCTCGACCGGGACCGCAACTTTACACTCGGCTACGTCTGCATCGCGCGCCGGCGCGGATGACGCGAGCCGCAAAAGGAAAACTTTGGACGGAGTCATTGTAATCGACAAGCCCGAGGGCTGGACCTCGCACGACGTAGTGAATAAAGTGCGCCGCATCGCGAAGACGAAGAAGGTCGGGCATCTCGGCACGCTGGATCCGATCGCCACGGGAGTGCTGCCGCTGGTGATCGAGCGTGCGACGCGACTGGCGCAGTTCTACACGCGCAGCGACAAAATCTACGAAGGCTTAGTGCGCTTCGGCTGGAGTACGGCGAGCTACGATCGCGCGGGCGAGCAGGTGGGCGAGAAGGTGGAGGTGCGGCTCACGGCCGAGGAACTCGAACCCGCGCTCGAGAAATTCCGCGGCGAGTTTATGCAGCGCCCGCCCGCGGTATCGGCGAAGAAAGTCGACGGCAAGCGCTCCTACGAGCTGGCGCGCAAGAACATCGCGGTGGAACTCGCGGCCGTGCCGGTTCACGTCTACGAACTGACGCTGCTCGAATTGAACGGCGACCTGGCGCGCTTGCGGGCGCACTGCTCGGGCGGCACCTATATGCGTTCGATCGCGCACGATCTCGGCCAGGCACTGGGCTGCGGCGCGCACCTGCAGGAGTTGCGGCGGCTGGCGAGCGGCGAATTCGAAATCGATCAGGCGCGCACGCTGGAGCAATTGGAATCGCTCGCCTCAGAGGAGCGGCTGGTGGATGCGATCGTTCCCGCGGGCAAGATGCTGCCCGGTTTCACGAGCGTGTTTGTCGACGATCTCACGGTGGCGCAGATTCGCAACGGCCGCGATTTTCCGGCGTCTCCGTTCCGCTCGCAACCGGCGGCGAAGTATGTGAAGGCAGTGGACCGGGCAGGCGCCCTGATCGCGATCGGCGAAGTCGTCGTGCCGAATTTGTACCATCCGATCGTGGTGATATAGTCTGTCTCCATGAGGTCGATTGCCCCCGGTCTGCTGTTTGTGTTCGCGGCGTACGCTCAGACGCGAGCGCCCCTGCCTCCGCTTCCCGCTCCGATGTCCCTGCCGAAACCCGGCCCGGTGACGGACGCGCCGTACGCGCCGCAACCGATTCTGCCGGGCGGCATCGTAATCCCGCTGTATCCGGCGGGCTCGCCGTATCTGAAGGCGGATCGCGTGCGCGAGGCCGAGCAGTACAACATGAGCCAGGCGGTGCCCGGGCGGATCAGTAGCATCGTCAACATTCACAATCCGTCGATCGAAGTGCATCCCGTCGATCGCTCCTTGAATACGGGCGCGGTCGTGATCCTGGTGGCGGGCGGCGGGCACAATTCGTTGAATGTCGGGTCGGAGAGCGCGGACTTCGTGCCGTTCTTTTATAACTACGGCGTGAACACGGTGATCCTGCGCAATCGTCTGCGGCGCGACGGATACAATGTGCAGGCCGATGCGGTGAACGATGCGATGCAGGCCGTTCGCATGGTGCGCGCGTACGCGAAGGAGTGGGGCTTCGACGCGAACAAGATCGGGATGATGGGCTTCTCGGCGGGGGCGGAGTTGGTCGCACCGGCGGCCGTGATGTTCGAGGAGTTCGAGAAGAAGAACAACGATCCGGGCGATCCGCTCGCGGGAATTTCGGCGCGGCCCGATTTCGCCGGGATCATCTATCCGGGTCCGTCGCCGTTCGCGCGCAATCGGACGGCGCCGCCGATTCCGCGGAATACACCTCCGGCGTTCGTCCTCTGCGGCGGGTCGGGCGACCGGGTTCACGCGGTCTGGGCGATGGAGTATTTCAACGCGATGCTGGCGATGAGTCTGCCGAATATCGAACTGCACATCTACGGCAACGGGCGGCATCCCGGCGACAAGCTGCCCGATGGCACTGGAATGACGGGTGGACTGACCGATCGGAACGACACTCCGTTCGGCACCTGGCAGTTCCGGTTTATCGACTGGTTCCGCGATCTGGGTTTTCTGCAGAAGGCGGGCGTGGAGACGAAGGCGGCGAAAGACACGGCTGCGTTCGTGAAGGCGGCACACTGAAGCGAAGCGCTTCTCGAAGCGGTCAGTTGACCCTGGTGACCGTCGCCTCTACCTGGCGTCCCCCAGCGGTGGACGCCAAGGGCGTCAGCGGACGGCGGGTATCTGCGATTACAGTGGGTGCGCCCAAGTTGACGTCGCGATGGAACGTCATTATCCTTTGCCCGATAATGGGTTGGGAAATGCCGGTACTGACCTGCCCCGTGATGTTGGTGAGTTCGATGTCTCCGTTCAAAGCGGCTTTGCCATCCGCTTCGTGGACCGCACAGTTGATAGTGACGCCGACGTCGATATACCGGGTCGACCCGGGGACAACGGGAACTCGATTGCCGGCCTGGAAAACGCCCTTACGCGATTCGTCAATCAGCATGCTGTAGTGCTGGCTGGTTTGAGCCGTTCCGTCGAGACCATCCCGGATATCGAATTCCACTTTGTAGACCGCAGGACCGCGGGATTCTCTTCTCTCCTGGCCGGGGACCTGGAATAGAGAGCCCAAAACCGTGACGGCCAAGAGTGCGGGGTGTACGCGCATGTTCGTTTCTCCTGCCAGGGTGACGAACGATGGCGGTCAACCGTGGGTGGGGAATTCCACCGCGGGCCCCGCGTAGCTACCCGACGAATTTCCAGCCCTTGCGGAAATTCGGCATGAGGAGCTGATTCGCCTCCTCATTGTTCGTGATGCGCTTTTTCTGAGCGTCCCACATCAGCTTGCCTTCCACGCGCATGGCGATCACGCCGAGCAGCATCCACTGCACGAAGGGGCCGGCGATGCTGAAGTTGGAACAGGCGGGCGTGCCGCCCTTCGCAGCGCGGATCCAATCGCGGTAATGCGCCTTGACCCAATCCTCTTCCGGGCCGGGGCAGCGCGGCAGAATTTGCGGCGGCTTTTTGTAATCCTTCATTTTGGCCGCCGGCACGAGGCGCGTGTGCTCGCCATAGCAACCCGTAGTGACCATTCCCTTGTCGCCGACGAACAGGCTGCCGTTGATGTCTTTATCGCCGAGCAGTTCGCCTTCGGGAACGCCTTCCACCTGAGGTTGTGCGAGCATACGGTCGTACCAGAAAAGCTTCATGGCGGGCATGGCGCCACGTGCGGGGAAATCGAAGCGGATCGCGACCCGGTAGGGGAAGGTGTATTTCGATTTGCCTTCCATCTTGATGCACTCGACGCTGATCGGGTCGGAGAGACGCATCGCCATATTGGGCGTTCCGAGGATGTGGCAGGCCATGTCGCCGATCGCGCCGCAGCCGAAATCGGGAAACGCGCGCCAGTTGTGCGGCGCGTACGCAGGGCTGTACGCGCGCGGCTCGGCATCGGCCAGCCAGGCGTCCCAATCGAGCGTCGCGGGAATGGGTGCTTCCTTCGGGATCACGTCGGGACCTTGCGGCCAGTACGGGTCGGGGCGATTGGTCCACGCGTGGACCTCGGTGACGTTGCCGATATCGCCATTCCAGATGATCTCGCAGCATTCGCGCGCGCCCACCTGCGAGTAGCCCTGATTGCCCATCTGGGTGGCGACGCCATATTTTTCGGCGCCCATCGTCAACTGCTGGGCCTCCCACACGGTGCGCGTGAGCGGCTTCTGGCAGTAGACATGTTTGCCGCGCGCCATGGCCCACATCGCTGCAGTAGCATGCAGATGGTCCGGGCAGGAAACCAGGACGGCGTCGATGTTCTTCGTCTCTTTGTCGAACATGCGCCGAAAATCTTTGTACTTCGGCACGTTCGGATAAGCGGCGAAGCTCCTGGCGGCGCGCTTTTCGTCGGGATCCGCCATGGCGACGATGTTCTCGGAACTGCAACCGGCGATGTCGCTATTGCCCTTGCCGCCCGCGCCGATCGCCGCGATATCCAGCTTCTCATTCGGCGATCTGTAGCCGAGATGCTTCAGGGAAGCTTCGCTGCCGAAGCCCGCGGCCGGGACAGCGCCCGCGAGCAGGGAACCAAAGAAGAAATGCCGTCTGGAAACGTCTTTTCTCGCCACGTGGAGACTCCGGCGACCATGATATCGCACAGCTCGCGGGCGTGCGCCTTACAGGGGCGCGGAGGCAAGGCGCATCGCGAGTTCGGTCCGCGCGGCTTCCGGCGATTCGCCGAGCCAGGAGCCGCGCGCATTCGGCAGGAGCGCCATGAGTTCCTCCCACGTCCATTCCTTGTCCGGGGAGAAGGCTGCGTACCCGAGCGCGTCCGCGAGACGCCAGCAGACCTTGACGACGTTGTAGAGGCTGGCTTCCCCAGGGACCGGATCGTCATGGTGAGTGGCGATGACGGCGGCCAGTTCGTCCGGGAATCCCCAATCCTGCGCCAGATAGGCTCCGGCGGCGCAGTGATCGATCTCGAAGAGATCGCGTTCGGTGCTCAGCAGGTCGAAGCCGAAATCGTCGGAGACTTCGAGCATGCGCGAATACTCGTCGGGGTAGGCAGACATCATCCCGAGGGTGCCAAGATTGTGTAGCAGTCCAGCCGTATAGGCGCTTTCGCGTTCCATATGTGCGAGGCGCGCGGCCTCTTCAGCGAGCAGCGCCGTCACCAGACTGTGAATCCATACCTTACGGAGCGCCGTAA
>JAOAPT010000535.1 GCA_025463045.1 Candidatus Solibacter sp. | reverse complement strand
ATCGTGCCGCTGCCGGGCCAACGCCGCGGCGCCAGCCAGGCACTGATTGTACCTGTCCTTGTACCACAGGGGCATGGCACGCGCCCGAAGAAAGAGGAAGCGCGCGTGATGTTCCGCGCCCTGCGCCAGGCCTACTCGCCCGATCACGTATGCCAGCGGAGAGAGATTCTGTCGCATCGCCGCATCCCCCAGTGCGGCGAGTACCCGTGGCTCCGCCGAGATGTTTGGCTCTGAGAGCTCCGTCATCAACCTTCCGGCCATCGAATCAACCACATCAGTCGGCGTCCCCATGTCTTCGCATACCGCGCAGACCCGTCCCCAGGAAACGAACAGCGGAACAGTCGGCTGCGGTGCTTTGCGTGTCATCTTCCCCGCGCACCGGCCAGCCACTTCGAGCACCAGCCAGTGGGCCGTGATCTCGCTTCCCATTACGCGGACCACTTCTGCAAATGCCGCGTCGGCATCCTTGCTTGCGTCCTGCAAGGAGGCGCACACGAACCGTAGCGCCGCCACATATGCAGGACGGTCCCCCTGTTGCGCCTGCGGCAGCGCTTCGAGCTGGCGCAAATCCTGCTCAGCCAGGCGCACCTTCTTCTCGCGAAGATGCCGCAGCGTAATCGAAACCAGCAGGCGCAGGCGCGCGCGCCGCACCTCCGGGTTCAAGCCGTCGATCTGTTCGGCCCGTTCCATCAGCGTGAACGCCTTCTTGAGGGCGTTTCGCTTCTCCGCCGATTGCATCAAGTGCAGCACCGGAGCGACGTCTTTCGGCAACCTGGCGGTCCAGGTCTCCGCCGCCCAATCGCCCCCATCCTTCGAATTCTCGGCTGCATGCCGTAGCCAGCGCTCGAAGTTTTCCTTACACGGGTCAGCTTCGCATGCCTGCTCCAGAAGTCGATTCGAATCCAGGAAACTCAGGTCCGCCGGGTTCGGCTGAAGCTCCCGGATCTCCGGCGGTTGGTTCTGGTAATAACTCCGGTAGACAGCGATCTCGCGGATCATGCCGTATCGAAGTTCGGGCAACGCTTCGGGCTCCAGCCTCTGCAGTTGCTCCACCATGCGCAGGTGGAGTGCGGCTACTTCCGGTCCTTTGGCGGGCAACCAGCCTTCGCGGATCGCATGCTTTCGGAACTGTTCCCAGGCGAAGCAAACTTCGCCCACCGGCGCCGGGCCGCTCTTCGCCTCCTCATGGGTCCGCGCCAGCAGCCGCCAGAAGCGCGCGTCCTTCAGCGACGGACCGCCCATCGCGGACGTTACCTTGTCCGAACGTAGCGCCGTGGTCAGACATTGGACCGAGATCTGCTGCTTCAGCGATTCCACCAGCTCCGGCGCGGCATTCCGGCACGCCGCCACTGCGTCTCGAATTCCCGCGAGGATCTCCGCGTGTTTCCTGGAACGTAAGGCCGAATCCAAGGATTTCAGCCTGTTCCGCAAGGCGTCGAAGTCTCCGCAGACCTGATTCATCAGCGCGCTAGCCTCCGAAGTGATCGGCCCCGACCGCTTGATGAGGGAACGCAGCGGCGGCACCAGTCCTGCCGGCGCCGAATCCGCCTCTACCGCCGCCAGGCATCTCTCACACAGCGCATCGTCGGAGCGGTAATAGGCCGCGATTGCGCGGATGATCATCTTCCACGGCGATAGTGGGCTCGACCGCGGGACCTCGGGAAGTGCCAGCGACGCGTCGTCGACCGGACCGCTCGTTACAGCGACGAACGCCTGGTGCAGTGCCTGTGCCGCGATGCGCAGCGGATGCTGCGGGTGCAGCGCTGTACATTCCGCCAGCGAGCGCAGGTCGACCACCTCGCGGCGCACCCGTACGGAAATCGATGCCTGCTTTTCCGCCGGCAAGGATGCGTCGTTCAGCGGCGCGACCAACGCGCTCGGGTCGCCGCGGCGCGCATCGATCGATTCGCGCCATTCGCGCAGCCGCTCGCCGGCCCCGGGGAATCGTTCGCGCACCAGGTCCATCAGCGCCGCCGCTTCCCGATCCAGATGGCGCTCCCTCAGCGACGCCAACCGCGCACCATATGCATCCAGCAGCAACGCTTCCGACTCGGCGGTCTTACAGAGCTTGTGAAGGTCCTTAGCCAGACCCAGCGCCCGCTCCGATTGATGGCTAGCCAGTAGCTGAACGATGCGCTCCCGTTCCTTGGGAGGCACTGCGATTGGCGCGGACGGGGGTGGGATTGGCGCGCCACCTGGTTTGTAGTTCTTGGACATCAGTCGGCTTTTCCTGACGAGCGGATCAATTGAGATTTTAGCTCACGCACCGGAGGAATACATCAAGCGGCTGTGTTGCCTTCCGCCCGCGCCAACCTTCATAATTGTTCCACCCGCTTTCATCATGATCCCCACGCGATTCGCAATCTTCGCCCTCTCGATCGCCGGCCTGTCGGCCCAGCCCGCGCTCCTCATGAACCGGTACGACCCGGCCACCACCGGCGCCAATCTTCAGGAAACCGCGCTGAACGCGGCCAATGTCAGGCTCGCCACTTTCGGCAAGCTCTACAGCTATTACGTCGATGGCTCGGTGTTCGCGCAGCCGCTCTACGTGCCGGCCGTCACAATCGCGGGACGCGCGCGTAACGTGCTCTACGTCGCGACGATGAACGATCGCGTCTACGCGTTCGACGCCGATCGTCCGGGCCCTCCGCTTTGGATGCGTAATCTCACCGACGAGATGGCAGGCATCACGCCCGTGCCGGTCACCGACATCACCAACAATGCCGACCTGAACGTGGTCGGCAACGTCGGTATCATGGGCACGCCGGTGATCGATCGCGCCGCCGGGGCGATCTTCCTGGTGGCGCGCACGCGGGAAAACGGCAAGTATTTTCAGCGTCTCTACAAAATCTCGCTGGCCTCCGGAGCGGACCTGCTGCCCCCCGCGGTGATCGCGGCCACCGTCAAGAGCTCGGCCAAAGACGCGGTGAACGGCCAGTTGAGCTTCGATCCGAAGGGCGGCAATCAGCGCCCCGGCCTGGTGATCGTCAAAGGCAAAGTGATCGTCGCCTGGGCATCCCACGAGGACATCCGCCCCTATCACGGCTGGATCATGGCCTACGACGCCGCCACGCTCAAACAATCCGCCGTGCTCTGCATGTCCCCCGAGGGCACGGAAGGCGGCATCTGGCAATCCGGCCGCGGACCCGCTGTCGACGCAGACGGCGCGATCTACTATGAGGTGGGCAACGGCAGCTTCAACGGCACGACGGACTTCGGCACGTCGCTGCTCAAGCTCTCCGTCAGTAGCAACGCGCTCACAGTCGACGACTATTTCACTCCGCACGATTACGCCGCTCTCAACGCGCGCGACGCCGACCTGGGTTCGACCGGCCCCATGCTGATTCCCGGCACGAATCTTCTGGTCGCCGGCAGCAAAAAGGGCATCATCTACCTCTTCGACACGCACAAACTCGGCAAACTGACGCCCGACGATGCGGGAGCACTGCAGGCGTTCGAGAATAATGGCGGCCGACTGCTCGCCGGTCCTGCCTATTGGGACGGCCCCGCCGGGCGTACGCTCTACGTGTGGTGCGAGGCCGATTTCCTGAAAGCCTATCGCCTGGATGGCGAACGCCTCGTCACAACGCCCGCCGCGAAGGGCACTGTTGGTTCGCGCGGATCGCCCGGCGGTGCGCTCACTGTTTCCGCTGATGGCAAAAAGTCCGGTAGCGGCATCGTCTGGGCGACCCTGACTGTCTCGCGCAGCGCCGATCACGGCAATGCCGCCGGCGTACTCCGCGCCTTCGACGCCGAATCGCTGCAGGAACTCTGGAATAGCGAACAGCAGCCGAAACGCGATCGCCTCGGCACGCTCGTGAAATTCAATCCGCCGGCGGTGATCGGCGGCCGCGTCTACGTGCCGAATTACGATAACGCGGTCAACGTCTACGGTTTGCTGCCGCAGTAGCTATGGGCGATTCCCGCTCGCCCAGCCACGCCTTTCTCTGCGTGTCTTGCTCTGCGTCTCCGCGCGAATTCTTTTGCCCGCCGCACCCGGAATGCAGCCAGTCGCTATCCGCCGATGGAGTACATCGGCCGCGGCGGCGCCACGAACTTCCCCGAGTTGATCTCGTGACCTAACCACTTGTCGCCCACATTGCGGCGCACCAGTGCGGCGATCTCTTCGTCCGGCGCCCCGGAGCGCATCAGGCCCTTCACGTCGTCTTCCTGAATCGCGAACAGACAATAGCGCAGCTTGCCATCCGCGGTCAGGCGGAGTCGATTGCAGTTCAGGCAGAAAGGACGGCTCACCGACGCGATGAACCCGACCATGCCGCCGCCATCCTGGTAGACGTATTCCGTGGCCGGGGCGCGCGGATCGGGATCGGGCACCGGAGTCAGCGGCGAGATCTCACGCGAAAGCTGCGCGATGATATCGTCGACCAGCAGCACCTTCCCGCGGTCCCACAGATTCTGCGCATCCAGCGGCATGAACTCGATATAGCGCACCTCGAAGCCGTTCTCGCGCGCGAATTGCGCCAGCGGCACGATGTCCGCCTCCACCAGGTTCTTCACCGCCACCGCATTCAGCTTGATCTTGAATCCCAGGCGCTTCGCCGTTTCCAGCCCGTCGAGCACACGTCCCAGATCGTCGCGCCGCGTGATCTGGAGGAAGCGCGCGCGATCCAGCGTGTCGATGTGGACGTTCAACCGCCGCAATCCAGCAGCGTGCAGTGCCTCGGCCTGTTCGCCGAGCAGCACGCCGTTCGTCGTCAACGCCAGATCTTGAATCCCCGGAATCTTCGCCAGCCGCTCGATCAGCACCGGAAGGTCGCGCCGCACCAGCGGCTCGCCGCCCGTGACGCGCAGTTTGCGAATTCCCAGGCCCGCCGCGATCCGCACGAAGCGCTCGATCTCTTCGAAATCGAGAATCTCGCGCCGCTCCACGAACTTCACGTCCGTCTCCGGCATGCAGTAGAAGCACCGTATGTTGCAACGGTCCGTCACGCTGATCCGCAGGTTGTCGTGAACCCGGTGGAAGGAATCCGTGAGTGGGGCAGCGTTCGTCATTTGATCGCCAGCATGCGCTCCATCGGGAGCAGCGCGCGACGCATTACGTCTTCGCTCAGTTCCACGCGCGGTTCGAGCGTGCGCAGGCAATCGCGCAGCTTCTCCAGCGTGTTGAGCTTCATGTACGGGCACTCGCTGCAGTTGCAGTTTTCGTTGGCGACGTAATAGAACCGCTTCTCGGGAGCCAGCCGGGTCAGCGAATAGTTCACGCCGCTTTCCGTCATCACAATGAATTCCTGCGCGGGGCTCGCCACGCAGTATTCGATCAGCGCCGAGGTCGAACCGATGAAATCCGCCATCGCGAGCACCGATTCCGGACACTCGGGATGCGCCACCACCAGCGCCTCCGGATGCTCCGCCTTCGCCTGCGCCAAGCGCCGCGCAGGGAAAGTTGCGTGCACGATGCAGGTGCCCTGCCAGATCTTCATGTTCTCGCGCCCGGTTTCCTTGCGGACGTAGTTCCCGAGATTGCTGTCCGGCAGGAAGAGCACCGGACGGTCGGCGGGAATCGAGTTCACGACCTTCACCGCATTGCGCGACGTGCAGAGAATGTCGCTCTCCGCCTTCACTTCGATCGACGTGTTGATGTAGCTGACGATCGCGTACTCGGGATGCTTGAGGCGAAATTCGCGGATTGGCTCCACCGGGCAGCTCTCCACCAGGCTGCAACTCGCCTCGCGGTCCGGCACCACCACGATCCGCTTGGGGTTAAGCACCTTGGCCGTCTCGGCCATGAACCACACGCCGCAGAACGCGATCACATCGCCTTCGAAATCGCGCGCCTTCCGCGCCAGTTCGAGGCTATCGCCCACCACGTCGGCGAGTTCCTGAATTTCAGCCTCCTGGTAGTGGTGCGCCAGCAGGATCGCGCGGCGCTCCTTTTTCAACTCCAGGATTTCGTCAGCGAGTGAAGTAACGGCCAGCATGGGGAAAATAAGACTACAGCTTCAGTCTACCAGTCCTCCCCCATAATGGAGATGTGCGGATCCTCCTGGTCTCCACTTACGAAATGGGACGGCAGCCGTTCGGGCTCGCCTCGCCCGCCGCGTGGCTGCGCGCCGAGGGCCACGAGGTCACCCTGGCCGACGTCAGTTGCACCCCCATGCCGAAGGACGCCGCGGAATCCGCCGGCCTGATCGCGTTTTTCCTGCCGATGCACACCGCGACCAAGCTCTTCCTCCGCCTGGTGGACAGCGTCCGCGCCGTCAACCCGCGCGCGCACCTTTGTGCGTACGGACTCTACGCTCCCTTGAATGAGAGCATCCTCCGCGGCGCGGGCGTCGGCACGATCCTCGGCGGCGAATTCGAAACCGGCCTCCGCGATCTCGCCCGCCGGTTGTCGGGCGACGATCCCGGCGCTTCCCAGAAGCTGGCAACGATTTCGATGGAGCGCCAGCAGTTCCTCGTCCCCGACCGCACGGGTCTCCCGCCGCTCGGCGCGTATGCCCAACTTGTCGTCGGCAACGGAACGCGCCGCGTCGGTTACACCGAGGCGTCGCGCGGCTGCAAACATCTCTGCCGCCACTGCCCCGTCGTCCCGGTTTACCGCGGCATGTTCCGCATTGTGCAGTCCGACATCGTGCTGGAGGACATTCGCCGCCAGGTCGCCGCCGGCGCCGCCCACATCACTTTCGGCGATCCCGATTTCTTCAACGGCCCCGGCCATGCCGTCCCGATCGTGGAGGCGGTCCATCGCGAGTGGCCGCGGCTCACCTACGACGTCACGATCAAGGTGGAGCACCTGCTGAAGCATCGCGATCTGCTTCCTGTGCTCGCCGGGACGAACTGCGCGTTCGTCACCAGCGCCATCGAATCCTTCGACGACGGGGTGCTCGTCAAACTCGCCAAGGGCCACACGCGCGCCGATTTCCTGCGCGCGCTCGACCTCACGCGCGCCGCCGGCCTGCCGCTCTCGCCGACCTTCATCCCGTTCCACCCGTGGACGACGCGTGCCAGCTATCACGATTTCCTGCGCACGCTCGCCGAGTGCGGCCTCACGTCGCAGATCACGCCCATTCAACTCGCGATTCGATTGTTGATTCCCGAAGGCTCGCTCCTGATGGAGTTGCCCGAAGTGCGCTCTTTGGTGGGACTCTACGATGCGCACGCCCTCTGCTACCCCTGGCATAATCCCGATCCTGAAATGGATCGTCTCTGCGCGATGATCCAGGAAACGATCAAGCGCGAAGAAAAAAAGCGCACTCCGCGCGCTGAGATTTTCCGGCAAATTTGGGATTTGGCTGGCGCCGGCGATTTCCCCGATTTCGCCATTCCCGATCGCGCGACAATCCCGTATCTGACTGAGCCCTGGTATTGTTGAGCGGAGCCCACCGAAGAGCAGTTAGCTCTTGTCTGACCCCGTCTTCCGGTCGACCGCTCGAATTCAGTTGGATGGTAACGAATATGTTACTATCGATTGAGTGCCGGAGATCGAAGTTCAGGAGTTACTGGATGTCTCGGGGCGGTCGCCATTCGCACGCTGGTTCGACAGCTTGAATGCGGTCGCGGCGGCACGTGTGACCATTGCACTCGCGCGGTTGGGCCAGGGAAACTTTTCGAGTGTCGAAGGCGTGGGCTCTGGCGTGTACGAGATGAAGATTAACTTCGGGCCGGGGTATCGAGTCTACCTCGGCAAAGATGGTGAGCGGATCGTGATCCTCTTGGGCGGGAGCTCAAAGCAGCGCCAAAGTGCCGCAATTTCCGCGGCAAAGACTATGTGGCTCGAGTACCGGCGCCGCAAGGGCCGGAAGGAGTAGGGAAATGGCATTAACCAGAGCGTTTCGGGAGACGATTCAGCGGCGTGCCCAGCGGGACAGCGCGTACCGTAAGGCGCTACTGACGGAA
>JAOAPT010000512.1 GCA_025463045.1 Candidatus Solibacter sp. | reverse complement strand
GCTGTATGTTTACCGCGGAGTCCGCGCTCCCGATTCTCTTCCCGAAGCAGTAGCCGACTTTCATGATTGAAACCATTCACCCCGGCGTCTCGGCCCCCGACGCCCGCATCGCCATCTTCGATTTCGACGGCACCATATCGCTGATCCGTGCCGGCTGGTTCGACATCATGCTCTCCATGATGGTCGAGACTCTCAGCGCATTGAACACCGGCGAGACCGAGGAGGAACTGCGCGCCATCATCAAAGCCTTCGTCTGGGCCAACACCGGGCGCGACACGCTTTTCCAGATGATTTCGCTCTCCGAAGCCGTAGCCGCGCGCGGCGGCGTGCCGCCCGATCCGCAGGAATACAAGCAGCGCTTTCTCGTCAACCTCTTCGCCGTTTCGCACAAGCGCATCGCAAATCTCCGCTCTGGACTCGCCGCAGCGGACGACTACCTGGTGCCCGGCACTCGCGCCCTTCTCGAAGACCTGCGCGCTCGCGGATTCTCGCTCTATCTCGCCAGCGGCACCGATGAACCGCACCTCAAGGAAGAGGCCAACCTGCTCGACGTCACCCGCTACTTCGATGGCGGCGTCTACGGCGCGCTACCCGATCCCGAGGCATTTTCCAAACGCATGTTGATCGAGCGCGTGCTCCATCTGCCCGGCATGCGGCCCGATCGGTTAATCGGGTTCGGCGATGGCCCCGTCGAAATCGAAGAGCTCAAGCGCGGCCGCGCCCTCGCCGTCGGACTCGCCACCGACGAGCCCGAGTGCCGCATCACCAACCCCTTCAAGCGCGCGAACCTGATCACCGCCGGCGCCGATTACATCATTCCCAACTACCTCTGCCGGCATGCCCTGCTGCCGGCACTCTTTGCTAGCCATGAGTTTGCCAACGATGAGTTTGCCAACGATGAGCAGATATGAATCGTTCGACCGCTCCCGCCTGCTGGTGAAACCGCTGGCCGAGCGCACCAATGACCTGCAACTCGAGCGCTGGCTCGCGCTGACCGACGCCACGCCCGAGTTCACCCATCCCGATCTCGCCACCGTCGCCGCGCGTCTTACCGCGGCGAAGGCGAGCGGTGCCGCGCGCATCCTGATGATGGGCGCACACGTGCTGCGCGGCGGCGTCAATCGCCACCTCATCGACTTACTCGAGCGCGGCTTTATCGATCACATCGCGATGAACGGCGCGGGCGCGATCCACGATTACGAGATCGCCCGCTTTGGTGCGACCACCGAGAGCGTCGACCGCTACATCCGCACAGGCGAGTTCGGCCTCTGGCGCGAAACCGGCGAGCTCAACGACATCATCCGCGAGGCCGCGGCCAACGATCTCGGGCTCGGCGAGCATCTCGGACACCACATCGCGGATAGCAATTACCCGCACAAAGATCTGAGCGTCTTCGCCGCCGGATGGCGGACCCGTGTCCCCATCACCGTTCACGCGGGCATCGGCTACGACATCATTCACGAACACCCCAACTGCGATGGCGCGGCGCTCGGCGCGGCCAGCTACCGCGATTTCCTGATCTTCGCGCGCACCGTCGAGCGGCTCGAAGGCGGAGTGCTCCTCAACTTCGGTTCGGCGATCATGGGCCCCGAGGTCTATCTCAAAGCGCTCGCTATGTCGCGCAACGTCGCGCGCCAGGAAGGCCGCTCGATTCGCAACTTCGCTACCGCCGTCTTTGACATGATTCCGATTCAGGGCGACCACCGCAAGGAACTGCCGAAGACCGATCCCGGATATTATTTCCGCCCGCACAAAACGATTCTGGTTCGGACCGTCGCCGATGGCGGCGAAAGCTTCTACTTCCGCGGCGAGCATCGCGCCACAGTGCCCGCGCTCTGGCGCATGCTATGACGACCGCCGCGCTGCTCGAAGAATTCCGCAAGCTGCGCGTCCTCGTCGTCGGCGACGTCTGCCTGGATCGGTGGTGCCGCTACGATCCCGCGCTCGCCGATGAGTCGCGCGAAACCGGCATCCCGCGGATCGCCGTCGTGTCTACCGAAGTCACGCCCGGCGCTGCCGGCACGATCGCCAACAACCTCGCAGCGCTTGGCGCCGGCGAAGTCGCCGTCCTCGGCATGGTCGGCGACGATGGCTTCGGCTACGAGTTGCGCGCCGCGCTCACCGCGCGCGGCATCGGCCACACCCTGCTGGTCGATGCGCCCGGGATTCCGACCTTCACCTACACCAAGATCATCAACGACACCAATGGGGAGGAAGACCGTCCGCGCGTCGACTTCATTTACACGCGCCCGCTACCGGACGACGTTGATCGCGAACTTGTCGCCCGGCTCGAACGCGCCGCACCGAACTACGACGTAATCCTGGTGAGCGATCAGGCCGAGACGAGCGCCGGCGGAGTCGTCACCGCCGCGATGCGCGCCGCCATTGAACGCATCGCGCAATCGCAGCTCGTCTGGGTCGATTCGCGCCTGCGCAGCGAGCTCTTCCGCCACGCGGTAGTCAAGCCCAATCAGCAGGAGGCGGAGGCTGCCTCGCTGCGCGTCGTCGGCCGCATCGATTACGAGGAGATGCGCCGCCGCACCGGTGCCCGAGGCCTGATCGTGACGCATGGAGGAAGAGGCGCACTCGTGGTGGACGAGCGTAGCGCGCAGTGGATTGAGACGAAACCCGTACCGCACCCGGTGGACATTTGCGGCGCGGGGGACAGCTTCAGCGCGGGGGCTGCGCTGGCTTTGAAAGTTACGGGCGACCCGGTCTATGCCGCCAGGTTCGGCAACCGGATCGCCTCCATCACGATCATGAAACGCGGCACCGGCACCGCCTCGCCTGAGGAAGTGCTGGCGCTCGACACGTAAACGCTACTGGCCCGGAGCAGCGGGAGGCGGCACCGTTTCCGGCATCGTCTTGCCACGATGGCAGGTGTAGCAGGTCACGTGCACTTTCCCGTCGGCGAACACGGCATTGTTATCGTTCACCATCTTGATCATCTTGCGCGCGACATCTTTCTTCGGATTGGTGTCCGCGGCAAAATCACCCTGCACGTGACAAAAGACGCAGTTCCGCCCGACACCCAGAGCGGCGGTGTACGACCGCATCACCCCCATGATGTCCTCATCCGGGAGGATCTTCAGGTTCTTGTGGGGCATCCCGCCACCGCCCTTTTTGGGCGGAGCATCCTGGGCGTACATCGCTACCCCTGCGAGCAACAATATGGTGGCTAAAAAACGCATGATCCAGCATACTCCACTTGCCTTAGCGCGGGTGCGCCAGCGGACGGTTTAACAATTCTTAATATTGGTTACCACTCTCGCCCCGCGCGTCGCACCATCGCGGGTCGCTTCCCTCCGCATCGGTTCAATCGTGCCGCTCCCCCTCGGGCAACTCCATCACGCCGTTTCCTGCTCGCCACTCCCACCGCGCGCGCGACGATCGCAGACGAGCACCCGTCCGAGCCGCGACGGTTTTGGCGCGGTGGTCCTCCTCGGCGACCACCGCTCCGTAACCGTCGCGGCTCCGATTGGGGCTCGGTTTTTTCACCAGCGATTACGTTACTGTCCGCGTCCGCCGCGGCCGGCGCCGGGCTTCGGCATTGGCTTGCGCGGCAGCATCTCCGGACGCGTCGCCGTATTGTAGACGAACCACGCCATCACCGCCGACGCCTGCTCCAGATCGCCCGCCTGCAGGTGATCGTAGACGTCCATGTTCGAGTGATGCGTGCGCGTGCCGTACTCGAGCGGATCCTGGATGAACTGGAAGGCGGGCAGTCCGACGCCGTCGAACGACATGTGATCGGTGCTCCCGGTATTGCGGATCGTCAGCGTCGTCACTCCGAGATCTTTGAGCGGGGCGACCCAGCTTTCGAAGATCGGCCGCACCTGATCGTTGTCCTGAATATAGATGCCGCGCACTTTGCCGCTGCCGTTGTCGAGGTTGAAATATCCCGAGAGCCTGGCGTGCTCCGGCTTGGGTTTCATGTCCGTCGTGTCCGCAAAGTGTTCCTTCACGTAGGCGCGCGAACCGAGCAGTCCCTGCTCTTCCGCCGTCCACAAACCGAGCCGGATCGTGCGCGGAAATTTGATATCGAGCGACTTCAGAATGCGCATCGCTTCCATCGCGACGGCCGCGCCCGCCGCGTTATCCGTCGCGCCGGTGCCGCCGGTCCACGAATCGAAGTGGCCGCCTAACATGACAAAGCCCGCATTCGGATCCGTCCCCGGAATCTCCGCGACGAGATTGAACGAATCGCCGGGATCGGTGAACTTCGCTCCGAGGTCGAATTCCAGCGTCACCGGAATGTTCTTCTCGAGCAAACGCGCGATGCGATTGTAGTGTTCGTTGGTGACGACGACCGACGGCGGCGGCAGCGCTTCATCGGGATTCTGCGATCCCGCGGCGGAGCCCATAATCGTGCCGCCATCGGGTCCGTTGCCCGGCGAGATTGCGATGAGAACGCCTTCGTCCTTCAGGAACTTGTTCAGCGTGGCGCGGAAGGCACGCG
>JAOAPT010000485.1 GCA_025463045.1 Candidatus Solibacter sp. | reverse complement strand
TCCGCATCATGCAGCTCCTCCTTTCCGCCCATCCCGATGGCATGGTCGTCGGCGAAATCCAGGAAGAGCTCGGACTCTCCGCGTCCAACCTCTCGCATCATCTCGACAAACTCAAAAACGAAGACCTCGTCCGAGTGACTCGCGAAGGCACCTTCCTACGCTGCACCGCGAATGCCGGAACGCTCCAGGAACTCCTCGGCTTTCTCTACGCCGAATGCTGCACCCGCAATCAGGCCGTAAAACCCGAAACCATCGTCAAACTTTGCAAATAAACTTATGCGTACCGATAACATCACCGATGTCGTAAAAGAGAAATACGGCCAGCATGCCCTGCGCGTCGTCGCGGGCCAGGCCAGCTCCTGCTGCGGAGCCGCTCCGGAAACCGACCAGTCCTGCGACCCGATCACCAGCGACCTCTACGGCGCCGAGATCGCCGGCCTCCCCGCCGACGCTATCGCCGCCAGCCTGGGCTGCGGCAATCCGACCGCCCTCGCGCAATTGAACCCCGGCGACACGGTCCTCGATCTCGGCAGCGGCGGCGGCATCGACGTCCTGCTCTCCGGCCGCCGCGTCGGACCCACCGGCAAAGCCTACGGCCTCGACATGACCGACGAGATGCTCGCCCTCGCCAATGCCAATAAAGCCAAGGCCGGCGTGGAGAACGTCGAGTTCCTCAAGGGCCGGATCGAAAGCATTCCGCTCCCCGACAACTCCGTCGACGTCATCATTTCCAATTGCGTGATCAACCTCTCCGCGAACAAAGATCGCGTGCTCGCCGAGGCCTTCCGCGTCCTCAAACCCGGAGGACGCTTCGCCGTTTCCGACGTCGTCACCCACGGCGAAATCCCCGCCGAAATCCGCGAGCATGTTCTCCTCTGGGTCGGCTGCCTCGCCGGCGCGCTCGACGACACCGACTACCAGGCGAAGCTCGCCGCCGCCGGCTTTGAAGCCATCGACATCGAGCCCACCCGCATCTATCGCGTGGACGACGCGCGCGCCTTCCTCAGCGGTAAAGGACTCGACGTCGACGCCATCGCACCGCTCGTCGACGGCAAATTCTTCAGCGCCTTCATCCGCGCCCGCAAGCCAGCGCCGAATGCCCCCTGCTGTGGGCCGGCCTGCTGCTCGTAACATGCCGCGCCTCGCGTTCTTCGAGCGCTATCTCTCCTTGTGGGTAGCGCTCTGCATGGTCGCCGGGGTCGCCCTGGGCCGTCTGATCCCCGGCGCGATCCAGGCCGTGCGCGCTCTCGAATTCGGACGCGGCAGTCAGATCAACGTCGCAATCGCCGTCCTCATCTGGCTGATGATCACGCCGATGATGATGAAGGTCGACTTCACCGCCATCCGCAACGTCGGCCGCCGCCCCACCGGACTCGCCATCACGCTCGCCGTTAACTGGCTGGTCAAGCCGTTCTCGATGGCGCTTCTCGCCTGGTTCTTCTTCCGCCTCGTCTTCTCGCCCTGGGTGAGCGCCGCCGAGGCCGATCAATACATCGCGGGATGTATCGTCCTCGCCGCCGCGCCGTGCACCGCGATGGTTTTCGTGTGGAGTCACCTCACCGGCGGCGACGCCGCATACACGCTCGTGCAGGTCGCCGTCAACGACCTGATCATGCTCGTGCTCTTCGTCCCCATCGTCCGCCTCCTGGTCACCGGCGCCTCGTCGCTCGACGTCCCGTTCGGCGTCCTGCTCTGGAGCGTCATCGTGTTCATCGTGATTCCGCTCGCCGCTGGAACGCTGCTGCGTTGGCGCCTCGTGGCATCGCGCGGCCGCAAGTGGTTCGAGGGCACCTTGATGCCGCGTTTCGCCCCCGTGACTATCGGCGCGCTGCTCGCCACGCTCGTCCTCATCTTCGCCTTCCAGGCCGATAACATCACGAGCCGCTTCGGACACGTCCTGCTCATCGCCGTCCCCATCACCCTGCAGGTCTACTTCAACGCCTCGCTCGCCTATGGCCTCATGAAGTGGCTGAAGGTGGAGCACGCGGTTGCCGCCCCCGGTGCCCTGATCGGCGCCAGCAACTTCTTCGAACTGGCCGTCGCCACAGCCATCGCGCTCTTCGGCCCCGATTCCGGCGCCGCCCTCGCGACGGTCGTCGGCGTGCTCGTCGAAGTTCCCGTGATGCTCTCCGTCTGCGCCATCTGCAACCGCACGGAACACTGGTTCCCCAAAAGACGCGAGGCCTAAATGCCAGCCCCCTTTTTCCGATCCTTATCGGCGCTGACTGGCGTTCATCGGCGGCTAAGTTTGTTCTTGCCCTTTGTTTTATTCTTCTCTGAGGAGCCCAAATGCCCAGCGTCCTGATTCTCTGTACCGGCAACTCCGCCCGTTCTCAAATGGCCGAAGGACTCTTCCGCCACGCCGCCCTACCCACTTGGCAGGTCTTCTCGGCCGGCACTGCACCCACACCGGTGCGCCCCGATGCCATCACCGCCATGCAGGAAATCGGCATCGACATCTCCGCCCAATCGTCGAAATCCATCACCGCATACGCATACCGCGAGTTCGATTACGTCATCACCGTCTGCGATCACGCCAACGAAGTCTGCCCCGTCTTCCCCGGGAAGACGCAGAGACTCCACTGGCCAATCGAAGATCCTGCAGGGAAGGGGATTGAGGCGTTCCGGAAGGTGCGCGATCAAATTCGCGCCAAGATCGAAGAGTTCCTCGGTGGGACGGCCGCATAGCCGCCCCACCGAGCCTTGCTGATACTTACGTGAGCGACCAGCCCTTGCGAATCGTCGGCGCAAGGTACTTGTTCGCTTCCTGATTGTTGCTGAACTTCCCTTTCGCCGCGTCCCATTCCAGTTTGCCTTCGACGCGCAATGCAATCACGCCGAGCAGCATCCACTGAACGAACGGAGACGCCACGTTGAAGTTCGACACCGCGGGATCTCCGCCCTTCGCCGCGCGGATCCAATCGCGGTAGTGCCCCGGCGACCGCGTCAATAGCGGCGAGGGGAACTTGTATTCGCGCATCTTCTCCACCGGCAGCAGGCGCGTCTGTTCGCCATACGTCCCCGTGGTGATCATGCCCTTGTCGCCGATGAACAGGCTGCCATCGGGTGTCACGCGCAGGCGTTCGCCGCCCGGCAGGTACGCATCGTTCCAGCGGAAGACCTGTCCGACGAAGCCGCTCGGAACCTGAGCCGCCTGCGCGCCCCGTCCCGCTGCACCCGCAGCGCCCGCCGCACCCTGTCCGCCGCCCTGACCGCGACCGCCGCCCATCCGAGGCAGATCGCCCAGGTACTCGCCTTCCGGCACGCCCTTGATCTGCGGCTGCACCTTCATGCCGTCGTACCAGTAGATCGTCACCGGAGGCATGTTGTCGCGCGCCGGGAAGTCGAACTTGATCGTCGACGCTTTGGGGAACATGAAGGGGCTCGCGCCTTCCTTCTTGATGCACTCCACGCTCGTCGGAGCGCCCAGCCGCAGCGCCATATTCGGCGCCCCCAGAATGTGGCACGCCATGTCGCCCAACGCGCCGCAGCCGAAATCGTAGAAGCCGCGCCAGTTGAACGGCTGGTAGAAATACCCGTTGAAATTGTTCGGATACCCGGTGGTGCCCTGCGTGAAAGGCCGCGCATTCGCGACGCCCAGCCACAAGTCCCAATCGAGCGTCGCCGGCACCGGCATCTCGGCCGGAATCTCGGTCAGGCCCTGCGGCCAGATCGGCCGGTCTGTCCATGCGTGGACCTCGGTCACGTTGCCGATTTCTCCACCCCAGATCATCTCCGCTACCTGGCGCGTGCCCTCGTTGGAGTAGCCCTGGTTGCCCATCTGGGTCGCCACTTTGTACTTATTGGCGGCCTCCTGGAGCATCTGCGCCTCTTTGACCGTGCGGCACAGCGGCTTCTGCACATACACATGCTTGCCGCGTTCCATGCAGTGCAGGGCGGCGGTGGCGTGCATGTGATCGGGAATCGTCACGATCACCGCATCGATGCCTTTGCCTTCCTTGTCCAGCATCTTGCGGAAGTCTTTGTACTTCGGCGGCTTCTCGAATTCCTTGTAGATGTTCGCGGCCTGCTTATCGTCCACATCGCAGAGGGCGACAATGTTCTCCGTCGGCGCGCAGCCGTGGATGTCGCTGGCCGCTTTTCCGCCCGCGCCAATCGAGGCGATATTCAGTTTTTCGTTGGGGGATTTGTATCCGAGTGCCTTCAGGGAAGGGGTACTGCCGAATCCGCCGGCTGGAACTGCGCCTGCCAACAGGGATCCGTAAAAGAAGTGTCGTCGACTGATGCGATCAAATGCCATACATGGGCGTCCTCGGCAGTATCGTATCAGAATTACACCGGCCCGGGCGCGGGGTCACCGTTTCCGGCGGTGCGGACGCTTCTTGCTCTCGATGCCCACCGGCATTTGTTTGGCGATTTTGAGTTGCGAAAAGACGAAGTAGCGGTGGTAGCAACTGTGGCAGCGGCAGATCGGAACCCTGATTCGCGTCAGCCACATTTCGAACCGGGAACGTGCCCGCGACGTGTAGACGGTCGAACAATCGCACTTCGGACAGGGTCCTCCGCGCGGCGAAACTTCCTCTTTCTGATGATTCGGTCCCGGCTCGCCGAATGCTTTGGGCCCGAGCGGGACCAGCGGAGTCGCGCCGGTTTCACCCGCCTGCGCGTTCGGGTCCGGTACCGCCGCCGCGGCAGGAGTCTGCGGAACGCGGGGCATTGGCGTCAACGGCGGCGTGCCCGCGCGCCTCAACGGGAAGTGGATGGGTTCAACCAGAAACGGTGCTGGTGCCGCCGGGGATTCGGGATGAAGGCCTTTGTCCGGCATCTTGAGCAGCACCGTGAGCAGCCGGAGTTCCGTCAGCACCTGCTGCATTTTGGGCTGCTGACCGCCTTCCTTGAAGCAATCCGCCGCCACCCGCAGCGCCGATTCGCGCAACCCCGCGGGATTATTGCGCCTCCCGGGACTCCGCGCCGGTGTGTGCAGTTCGCCAGGTCGCAGCGGCGCGCCGGTCAGCATGTGGAACACCAGGGCGCCGAATTCGCGAGTGTCGTGCGCCGCGCCGTCCTGATCCCAACTCGCCCGCGACGGCAATAGCTCTGCGCCCTTCGGTCCGATGACGACAGTCGCCGCCGCCACCTTTCCATGTGCGCGGCCATGCTCGTGAATCTCCCGCAGCGCCGCCGCGATCTCAGTCGCGTATCGCATCACTACCGCGAGCGGCAGCGTCCCCGCCGCGAGCGCCTGCGCTAGGCTTCTTGAGTTGCCCCCCGACCCCGGTAATGGTGAACTGGTTTTCAAGCGGGTACTCTACCGCGTTAATTGACGGCGAATGCCGAGCGCTCGGTGGTGCTGGGGCTGCCCTGATCCAGGACGGCGCTCTGCAGCGATTCCAACGCCTCCACCACGCGCTCCACCAGGTCGTCCGTCTGCGACATAGCGGTACGCGCCGATTCGATCGCCGCGTCGTGTACCTTCAGATTGTTCTCGATATCCACCAGGTCGGCGGCCATATCGCGCTCGAACCGCGAGAGGTACTGGCGCATCTCTTCCACCCGGCGTTCGGCGTTCTGCACCCGCTCCGTGGACCCTCCGTCGAGCGTGCCGCCGCCACCAGTGGAACTGCCCGCGCGCGTTCTTGCGGCGGCGAACTCCGCCGTCATCGCGGCAAGCTGGATCTTGAGCGAGCCGACCGTGTCGTCGAGCGAGCGCTGCAAATCGGCCACGGCGCGCTCCTGCGCCTGAAAGCGCTCCGCGATCCGGCCTTCCAACTGCTGCATCTCGGTGCGGAGCGAAGTCGAGTCCAACGGATCGCGGCGCACGCCCGGACCCGAACCCGGCTCGGTGCGGCGTGCGGCCACCGTGAGGAGTTTCAGCTCCATGATCACTTTCTGCATGCGCGGCGTGCGCGTGTCGGAGTTCTTGGTGAGGCACGACCCCAACAGGCGATCCACCGCCGCACTTCCCGAAGACGGCGTCGGCGAATGCGTGATGTTGGCGACCAGCGAGACGCGGGTTTCGCCCTCGAACGCGCGGCGCCCGGTCAGCATTTCGAACAGTACTGCTCCAAAGGAAAAGACATCGCTGCGGCAATCGGGTTCGCGGCCGTCGAAGATTTCCGGGGCCGTGTACGGCGTGATCGCACCCGTCGTCCAATCGGGAGCGGGAAGCAGGTCCAAACCGCCGGGCGTCAACGAGATGTTGATCGGGGTTACCGCCCCGTGGACCTTCCCGGAATCGTGGATGCGGCGCAGGGATTCGGCGAGCAGCATGGCGTAACGCAGAGCTTCCGCCACGGGGATGCGGCCTTCGCTTATACGTTGCGCCAGAGTCTTAAAGTCGGTCGATGCCATAGGTTCCTTGGTTATGATGCCAGTTCTCTGGCATACATTCGAGTAGAACAAACCCCTAGGATGCGCGACAAGTAGCCGGAGTAGAACGTGGTCCCATGGCCGTACCGGGCGTACTTTGGTCCTACCAGAGGTTATCCCTCAGCGACGTTACGGAAGAAAAGCAAAGACTTAGCCGCGCACTCCTCCCAACGAAACGCTCGCGCCCGCTCGCGTCCAGCGGTAGACAGCGAGATGCGTAACTCGCGTGACGTCAACAGCCGTGCTAAAGCGGTGTGTAACTCGCTTTGGCTCCGCGGGTCCACCAGCAGCGCCGCGTTCCCGGCCACCTCGGGCAGGGAAGACACATTAGAGGTGATCACCGGGACTCCGGCAGCCATGGCCTGCGCCACCGGAAACCCGAAGCCCTCGTAGAGCGACGGGTAGACAAACGCCTCGGCGGCGGCGGTCAACGGAGCCAGATCCGGCTCGGGAATGTAGCCCAGATAGCGCACCAGCCGCAGGCGCTCCACCGTGCGATCGGCGTCCCATCCGATCGGACCCGCGATCACCAGTTCGTAATACTCCCGCAACGTGAGCGGCAGCGATTCGAACGCATCGAGCAGCAGATCGAGATTCTTCCGCGGCTCGATCGTCCCCACGAAAAGCACGAACGGCCGCATCAGGCCGTAGCGCCTGCGCACGTCGTCGATGAGTTCCGGCGGCGGGTCGAAGAAGGAGTCCGCGATTCCTGAGTGGATCGTCGTGATCTTCTCCGGCGCGATGCCGAGCACGCGAATCGCGTCGTTCTTCGTGGATTCCGAAACGGCGATCAGGCGGTGGGCGCGGCGCGCCAGGTGGGCGAAACTGCCCTCGGCCACCAGGTTCGCGTGCGGATGAAGCTCCGGCATCAGAAAGCCGGTGAGGTCGTGGACGGTCGCGGTGAGGCGCGCGTGCCGCGGTGGATGGCGCACCAGAACGCTCGCGTGGAAGACGTCGGCGCCGTGCGTCATCCAGTCCAAAATCGGGAGCGGAAAGTGATTGGAGAGTGCGAGTGCGGCGAGCCCGCCGAAGGTGGCGGCAGGACCGGCAACCGACGCCTCGTGCGTCAACGGCCGGACACCGGACAGCGGCGGAAACGTGCCGATCACGTCCGCGCCGGCCAAATGCCTGAGATGCCGGATCCAATGATAGAGGTAGTTCTTGACGCCCGCGCTGCGTACCAGCAGCGGAGTGGCGTCAATGACAACGCGCATTCACCATAGTGTATACTGACGCTTCCCGAACTCTGCCCATGCGGCATGTTTGAATACGCTGCTCGCTGTTTGGCAAAGGCGCTGGTCTAAGTTCGATCTCAAGTGGGCCGGCATAGACGCCCGTGCACCTCTCTAACGATTCCGCGCTTGGCCGCGCCATTCGAGGCGCGCCGTAGACCAATTACAATTCAGATAGACCATGAATCGCCGCCGTTTTGTTGGTATCGCCGCCGCATCGGGAACTGCCTTCCAGGTGCGCGCGCAATCGCCTGCCCGTCCCGTCGAGGTTCATCCCGGCGTGTGGAGATTCCGCCTGGGAACCGCCGAAGCCATCACGCCCGTGAGTACCCGCAAGTATCCGCCCGCCGCGAAAGGGTTCGCCGAACTGCCGCCGGCCGGAGCGTGCCCGGTGACGGTCACAGGCTCGGTGTCCAAGCGTGGCTGTCTGCTGCACATTCCGCTCGCGCCCAACGAGATGGTCTACGGGTACGGCCTCCAGTTACAATCCCTGGTGCAGCGCGGCGGCAAGAAACGCCTGCGCGTCAATGCTGACCCGACGATGGACACTGGCGACTCGCACGCGCCCGTCCCGTTCTATTTGACTACGCGAGGGTACGGCGTGCTGGTCGACACCGCGCGATACACCACCTTCTACTCCGGTGGCAAGCGGACCAAGGGTCAGCCCGCCGCCGCCGAGCACGGCGAACCAGCCGCAATCGCGGCCGACGCGCTCCCGGCGGCCTATCGACGCTATCCGATCAACGAACCCAGCCAAGTGCTGGTCGATCTCCCGGCCGCGCAGGGCGTCGACGTCTACGTGTTCGCCGGACCGACGATGAAGCTCGCCGCGCAGCGCTACAACCTCTTCTCGGGCGGCGGTGCACTGCCGCCGCGCTGGGGTCTCGGCATCTGGTATCGCGCCAAGGGCGACTACAGCCAGCCCGAAGTGCTCAAGCTGGCCGGCGAGTTCCGCGACCGCAAGATGCCCTGCGACGTGATCGGCCTCGAGCCCGGCTGGCAGACCCACGCCTACTCCTGCAGCTTTCAGTGGAGCCCGAAGTTCCCCGACCCGGCCGCGATGGTCACCCAACTTACCAGCCGTAACTACCGCGTCAATCTCTGGGAGCACGCCTTTACCCATCCTACCTCCCCCATCTATCACGACTTACTCCCGTACTCCGGCGATTACGAGGTGTGGGGCGGCCTCGTCCCCGATTTCCTGGGCGCCGGCGCTCGCCGCATCTTCGGCGCCTATCACGAGCGGCATCACGTCGCGCTCGGCATCTCCGGTTACAAGTTAGACGAGTGCGATAACTCCGATTTCACAGGTAACTGGAGCTTTCCCGAGATCTCGCGCTTTCCTTCCGGCGCCGACGGCGAGCAGATGCACAGTCTCTTCGGACTGCGCTATCAGGACGCCTTGCAGGATGTCTTCGAGCGCCGCAAGCAGCGCACTTACGGCCTGGTCCGTAACTCTGGCGCGCTCGCCGCACCTTATCCCTACGTTCTGTATAGCGACTTATATGACCACAAGGAATTCGTCCGCGGGATGGCCAACATGGGCTTTTCCGGCCTTCTCTGGACACCCGAACTGCGCAACGCGCAGAATCGCGAAGACCTGCTCCGCCGCCTCCAATCCGTCGCGCTCTCCCCGATGGCGCTGATCAACGCCTGGTACATCAGGAATCCGCCGTGGAAGCAGGTGGATCGCGACGCCAACAACGCCGATCGCTTCATGCCCCAGTGGGAGGAAGTCGAGGCCGCCTGCCGCCGCGTGATGGAGCTGCGCATGAGCCTCATCCCCTATCTGCACGCCGCGT
>JAOAPT010000451.1 GCA_025463045.1 Candidatus Solibacter sp. | reverse complement strand
GCGATGGTGGCCGCTGCCAGCCAGGGGCTGGGGTTCGCCATTGCGAGCGCGCTCGCCGCCGAAGGGGCGAAGGTGTCGATCGCGGCACGTAAGCAGGACACGATTTCCGCGGCCGCGGCACGCATCGTGGAGTCGACGGGCGCGGAGGTAATCGGCGCGGTGGCCGACGTCTCATCGGTAGAAACAATCCGGGGATGGCACGCCGCTACGGTAAAGGCATTCGGCGGCGTCGATATCCTGGTGACGAACTCGGGAGGACCGCCGGCCGGACCCGCATCAGGCTTCGACGACGCGGCGTGGAAGCATGCGTTCGACGTCCTGGTGATGGGCGCGGTGCGGACGGTGCGTGTCGTGCTGCCTTCGATGGAATCTCGCGGCGGCGGCAGCATCCTGATGCTGACGTCTTCTTCGGTCAAGAATCCGATTCCCAACCTTGGCCTCTCGAACGTGATCCGGCCGTCGGTGTCGGCGATGGTGAAGACCTTTGCCGATGAGTTCGCGGCGAAGAAAATCCGTGTCAATCAATTAGTGCCGGGCCGGATCGCGACCGAACGGTTGACGTACCTGGACGACGCTAACGCCAAGCGGGCGGGCATCACGCTCGAAGAGCAGCGCAAGCGCTCCGCAGCGGCGATTCCGATGGGACGCTACGGCGATCCCGCGGAGTTTGCAAACGCGGCGGTCTTCCTCGTCTCCGAAGCGGCATCCTATATAACAGGCGCGACGTTGCAGGTCGATGGCGGCGCAATCCGCTCGATCGCATAGCCGTGTTTCCCTGGACAGAGTACTGGTGGCTGTACCTCGCATTCGGCGCGTTGGTGGTGATTCTGCTCGCGATCGATCTGGGCCTCCACCGCAACGCTCGCGGCATCTCCATGCGCGAGGCCACGGCCTGGACGGCGGTCTGGGTCTCGCTCGCGCTCGGCTTTGCCTACGGGCTGAACGTGTTCGCCGGACGGCAGACCGCGCTCGAATTCCTGGCCGGGTATGTAGTGGAAGAATCCCTGTCCGTGGACAACATGTTTGTCTTCGCACTGGTCTTCCGCTACTTCGCCGTGCCGATGCACCTGCAGCACCGCGTGTTGTTCTACGGCGTCCTCGGCGCGATGGTGTTCCGCGGAATCTTCATCGCGGCGGGTACGGCGCTGGTGCGCTTCGAATGGGTGATGATGCTGTTCGGCCTGTTCCTGATTTACACCGGGATCCGCATGGCATGGGAGAAGGATAAGGAGATACACCCCGGAGATAGTCCTGTGGTCCGCTGGGCGCGGCGCTTCTTCCCGGTCACCGCGGAGTATCACGGACCGCGCTTCTTCGTGGTGATCGACGGCGTTCGGCACATCACGCCGCTGATGATCGTGCTGCTGTTCCTGGAGACGACGGACCTGATGTTCGCGGTGGACTCAGTGCCCGCGGTCTTCGGCGTCACCCGCGAACCGTTCGTGGTCTACACCTCGAATGTGTTCGCGATTCTCGGACTACGCGCGATGTTCTTCCTGCTCTCGGGTGCGCTCGATAAGTTCTACTTGCTGAAGCACGGACTCGCCGCGGTGCTGGTTTTCGTCGGCCTGAAGATGGTCTGGCTGGATCACCTGTTCGGCGGACGTTTTCCGATCGGGCTTTCACTCGGGATTATCGGGACGGTACTAGCGGTATCGATTCTGGCGTCGCTGGTGCGCCCGAAGCGCTCGTAGTCGGAAACAATCTGTCGGCCGCGGTGTCTATCATGGGGGGTCTCCATGCTCGAAGCCCGTGCATTGACGAAGTATTACGGCCACACGCGCGCCGTGCGGCAGGTGAGTTTTGCCGTCAGGCCGGGCGAGATTCTCGGCTACCTGGGGCCGAATGGCGCCGGCAAGAGCACCACGGTCAAGATGCTGACCGGCCTGATCGAGCCCTCCGAAGGGCAGATCTTCTACAACGGCAAGAGCGTCTACGATGACTTCACCGCCTTCCAACAGCGCACCGGCTATGTTCCCGAAGAGGCGCACCTCTATCCGCACCTGACGGGGCGCGAATACCTGCAGTTGATGGGACGCCTTCGCGGCATGCCGAGGCGCTCGCTTGAACCCAAGATGGACGAGTTCCTCCGCGCGTTCGCGCTGTGGGGCGATCGGGACACACCGCTCGCCTCGTACTCGAAGGGCATGCGGCAGAAGATTCTGCTCTCGGCGGCGCTGCTGCACGATCCGGAGATTCTGATTCTCGACGAGCCGTTTTCCGGGCTCGATGTCACGTCGGCGCTGATGCTGCGCAGTCTGCTGCGGACGCTCGCCTCGCGCGGCAAGATCATCCTCTACAGCTCGCACGTGCTGGAAGTCGTCGAAAAGATCTGCTCGACGGTGCTGATTCTGCGGAAGGGAGAAGTAGTGGCGTACGACTCGATCGAGCGGCTGCGCGAGCTGATGAGCCAGCCGTCGCTCGAAGGCGTGTTCGCGCAGTTGACACAGGTCGACGATGGCGATGACGTGGCGAATCGCATTGTCGACGCTATGAGTCATCGCGAGTTTCACGGCGGCGGCGGATCGCCCGATTTGCCGATCGATCCGCCTCCGCCGCCCACGCGGGCCGGATCGCCGCGCACGAGCCTGCTGCAAACCGCCGCCGAGACGGGCAAGGACATACGCTACGCGGCACGCTCGCTCGCCGGATCGCCGGGCTTCACAGCCGTCGCAATGCTCTCGCTCGCGCTCAGCATCTGCATCGTCACCTGCGCGTTCAGTGAAATGAACGGGATGGCACTGCGCAATATTCCGGCGGTGCAAACGCCCGAGCAGTTGGTGGCGCTGCAACTTCCCACGCCGTTTCCCAATTACCAGCGATATCGCGCGCACGGCGAGATGTTTTCGTCGGCGATGGCCTATATCGCGCCGGTCCCGTATGCGCTCTCCCTGAACGGGGTGACGGAGCGGCACTGGGGGCAGCTAGTCACGCCTTCCTACTTTTCGACGCTCGGCGTGCGGCCTGCGATGGGGCGCTTCTTCGAGGAAAACGACGCCGCGGCGGTAGCGGCTCCGGTAGTCGTGAGCTATCGCTTCTGGCAGGAGCGGCTCGCCAATGATCCGCGCGTGATCGGTAGCACGTTCCGCGTCAACTCGCAGCTCGCGACGGTGATCGGCGTGGGCCCGAAGGAGTTTCTCGGCGCGTCGCCACTGCTCTTCGCGGCGGAGCTCTGGATGCCGTTGTCGGTCGGCGAGCGGATAGCGCCAGAACTCGCGGGGAACGTGCTGGAGCGCCGCGACCGCCCGATCTTTCGCGTGGTTGGCCGCCTGCGTCCCGGAGTCACGACGGAGCGGGCGGAGGCGGAGCTAGACGCGGCGGCGCAACAGATGGAGCAGGAAGAAGGCGATCCAGCAGCCGCACGGAAGGGACGGCGCGTCGCGCTGGTGCAAGGCGGGAAGCTGCTGCCCCTGACTAAGCAGGAGCTGCCGTTCTTCACCAGCTTCTTCACCGTGATGTCGGCACTGATCATGCTGATCGCCTGCGCGAATGTCGGCAACATGATGCTGGCGCGCGCGGCAGGAAGGCGCAAGGAGATCGCGGTGCGGCTGGCGCTGGGCGCGGGCCGCGCGCGTCTCGTTCGCCAACTGCTCACGGAGAGTCTGCTGGTGGTGGCCGGTGCGGCTGTCCCGGGATTCCTCGCGTCGGCGTGGCTGATGCGGATGTTGAGCGCGGTGCGGATGCCGCTGGCGATTCCGGTGGCGTTCGATTTTCAACCGGATGCGCACGTCCTCTTACTGACGATCGCGCTGACCGCGATTACCGGATTGCTATTCGGACTCGTTCCGGCGCTGCAGGCCACCCGGACGGACCTGACTCCGGCACTCAAAGAGGGAGGCGCTGTGATGCTTCCGGGCCGCCATCGCTGGAGCTTGCGAAGCACCTTGATGGTCGCGCAGTTCGCCGGCTCGCTGACACTGCTGGTGATTCTCGGCCTGCTCTCGATTGGCATCCAGACGACCCTGGGAGTACAGGCAGGGTTCAACCCCGCGAACCTGTACCTGGTCTCGCTCGATCCGGTGCGCGACGGACTTCCCGCGGATCAGGCGGCGTCCTTTTTGCAGAAACTGGTGGAACGCGTGAGACTGTTGCCTTCGATCACGTCAGCCGCCTTGACGGAGACGGTGCCGGTATCGATCGGCGGTGCGCGCGTCCGGGTCACGGCCGCCGGCGACCCGACGCACGAGTCCCGTGCTGTGATCCGGCATGCGGTGGGGATGGACTACTTCGAGACGGCAGGCATCGCGCTGATTTCCGGGCGCGCTTTCCGGCCACAGGACGTGGCGGGCGGGGTGGCACCCGTGATCGTCAGTCAGGAATTTGCACGACAGTTCTGGAAGGGCGCGGATGCGCTCGGGCGGCAGATCGAACTCGGCAA
>JAOAPT010000020.1 GCA_025463045.1 Candidatus Solibacter sp. | reverse complement strand
ACCCCGTTCGCTACCACAACAAGGGATGAAAATGCACGATCGCATTTTTGGCGCGTCATATTCAACGGCCTTCTCCATGGCCCCATTTCGGGGCCGCAACAAGGGATCAAAATGCATGATCGCTTTTAGGCGCGTGATATTCAACGAAGCGTCTCGCTCCCCGGAGGTGCACCCATGAGCTTTGATCATCCCTGGGTACTGCTCGCGCTTCTCCTTCCTCTCGGATGGGCCGCCTGGGAATGGCGTGGAACGGGACGCCGCCTGGCGCTCGCGCTCAAGGCGTCGACGTTCCTTTTAATCATCCTCGCGCTCAGCGGTCCCCGCATGGTGGTCTTCGAGAGCAAGGTCGGCGTAGTCGTGCTCGCCGACACCTCGGCCTCCGTCTCCGCGGAAGATCTCGGGCGCGCCTCCGCGATCGCAAGCGAAGTGGAACGCGGGCGCGGACGGCACTGGACGCGCGTCATGCCGTTCGCGCGCGGCACTCGCACCGCCTCGCTCGAAGAGAAGGCCAAGGACGGTTGGCGCCTGCGCCACACCGCAGGAGCGGCCGGACGCGGTACGGATCTGGAAACCGCGATCCGCGACGGCTCCGCTTCGCTGCCCGCCGGGATGGTCCCGCGCCTGTTGCTCATCTCCGATGGCAACGAGAATCTGGGCTCGGTCGCGCGGGCCATCTGGCAGGCGCAGCAGATGGGCATTCCGATCGACACCGTCGCCCTCGCCGGCCGGCCCAAACCCGGATTGCGCCTCGAGAGCGTCTCCATCCCCGGCCAGGTTTTCAGCGGCGAGCGCTTCCCGATCGACGTCGCCGTGGAAGCTCCCAAAGCGGCGCATGCCACCGTCGAGCTGACAGCCGAGGGAAAGACCATCGGCGCAAGCCAGATGGAACTCGCCGCCGGAGTCAATCACGTCCGCCTGCAGGCCAACGTGAATGCCATCGGCGCGATCGCGCTTGCCGGCAAGATCACCGCGCAGGATCTGGGCGAGGCGCGCTTCGAGGATTCCGTGACGCTGCGCAGTCCCCGCGTCCTGCTGGTTTCGCACGACCCCGCGGCCAGCGAGGAGCACGTCGTCCGCGCCCTGCACGCCAACCAGTTCGAGGTGCAGCAGTCCCCGAGCGGCGTTCCCGCCAAGCTCGACGACTTCCAGTTGGTGGTGATCAACAACTGGGACATGGAGTCGATTCCCCTCGCCGCCAAGGCGTCGCTCGAGGAGTACGTGAAGAAGGGCGGCGGCCTGGTGTGGATCGCCGGCGAGCACAATGTTTACGTGGATAAGAAGGGCAAGCCCGAGGACGCGCTGGAGCGCAGCCTGCCCGCCAAACTCGCTCCGCCGCGGTCGCCCGAAGGCACGGCGGTCGTCCTGATCATCGATAAATCCTCGTCCATGGAAGGCCGCAAAATCGAGTTGGCGCGCCTCGCCGCCATCGGCGTGGTGGAGAATCTTCGCCCCATCGATTCGGTCGGCGTGCTGATCTTCGACAACTCCTTCCAATGGGCCGTGCCCATCCGCAAGGCCGAGGATCGCGCCACCATCAAAAAGCTGATCGCCGGCATCACGCCCGACGGCGGCACGCAGATCGCGCCCGCGTTGACCGAAGCCTATCAGCGGATCCTTCCGCAGACCGCCATGTACAAGCACATCGTGCTGCTCACCGACGGAATTTCCGAAGAGGGCGACAGCATGAACCTGACGAAAGAGGCGCAGGTCAACCACGTAACGATCTCCACCGTCGGACTCGGGCAGGACGTGAACCGCGCCTTCCTCGAGAAGGTGGCCACCAATGCCGATGGCAAGGCGTACTTCCTGAACGATCCGTCGGGTCTCGAGCAGATCCTGCTCCGCGACGTCGAGGAGCACACCGGCGTGACTGCCGTGGAAAAGGCGATCTCGCCCAAGGTCGTCAAGCAGGCCGAGATTCTGGACGGTGTCGGCATGGATTCCGCGCCGCAGCTCAAAGGCTACGTGCGCTTCCAGTCGCGTCCCACTTCGGACACGATCCTGATGGCGGATCGCGAGGATCCGCTGCTGGTGCGCTGGCAGTACGGGCTCGGCCGCGCCGCCGTGTTTACTTCCGACGCGAAAAATCGCTGGGCGGCGAACTGGGTCCAATGGCCCGGCTTCGACAAGCTCTGGGCCAACATCTTCCGCGATCTGCTGCCGCATGCTCCCGCGAGCGAAACCACGGCCGATTTCGACCGCGCCAGTGAGGAACTCGTCATCGATTACCGTCTCTCGCGGAATGTGGACGAGCCCGCGACACCGCCCGACGTCTTCGTCTTCGGACCCAATGAGTTCCACGCACCGATCAAGATCGGCAAGGTTGCCGCCGGACACTACCGCGGCCGCCTGCACATCGGCCAGAATCAGGGCCTGTTCCGCGTACGTCCGCTTGCCGATTCGCGCGCCTTCCCCGAGGTCGGCTTCTACCGCCAGGAAGAGGAGATGCAGGAGTACGGGAACAATGCCCCGCTGCTCCGCCAGATCGCCGCTTCCACGGGCGGACGTTTCGGCGTCCGTGGACGTGACGTCTTCGATGCCGGCGGACGCAGCATCCCGACCACGATGGAGCTGTGGCCTGGCCTGCTCGCTTTTGCCCTATTGCTCAACCTGATCGAACTGATCCTTCGGAAATGGAAGGGTCTGCTCGAGGCACTCCACCTCGCGCCCGCCGCTGCCCCCGCCGAAGGCTGATCGTCCTACGCTCCGACCATGCTCAAGGATTCCGATTGGGCGATGAGTTCCTCGCGTGCCGCCGCGCTCTTCTTCGCGCCCGACGCCGTCGTCTGCGTGACCCGCAAGGACATCAGCGAGAGTATCGGGAAGGAAATCAACGGGGACTTTGTAGGGGAAGAAGAAGCAGGAGGGAAGCGGGGCAAGCCGCAAAGCCTGCCCCGTCGGCTTTCACTTACTTGTGGTCGTTGACCGAATATCCGGCCGGAAGTTGGAACAAGTATGCGCCCGGCTCGCCACGGCGGATGTTCGTCAACCGGAACGTCTCGTCGCCCGTCCGCGGATCGCTCCGCTTGCTCATCACCTGCATCTGCAATTCCTCGGAGTACCAGCTTTCATTGCTCACCGAGATTGGACGATCGTTGCCGATCGAGCCCGCTTCAATCACCGATACGTGCCGCGTTCCTTCCGCGCTCACGCCTTCGATCATCTGCTTGCCGAGCGGTTCGCCGGCAACCCGCTTACGCATCGTCGGAGCGGCCATCATGACCCCACCTACCGCAGCCCCGCCTGACGCCGCCGACACGCTCATTGGTCCATCTGTCGTAACCCGGCGCTCGTAAGTCACCGTATGTCCGCTCTCTTTCGCCTTCGCGAGCGCCTCGGCCATCGCCTTTTCGTCCAACCTCTCGCCATTCACGATCAGGCTTACCGGCCCGTCGCCGTCCGCCGTCATCGTGAACGTGGAGGTCATGGGCCCGGTCACCGCTCCACCCGGCGCAGGCGAGCGCAGGAACGTAAAGTTGCCCGCCGCCATCTGCAGCTTCTGCCCGGTCATCGTCTTCGGATTGAGCATGTAAGTCACGTTCGCCACCGGATCGGTGATCGTGATGTTATCCGGCGTTTCCCGCCGTACGCGGCCTTCACTGTCCCGCGCCACCGAAACCTTCGTCTCGCGATGAATGCGCGTACCGTCGGCCAACACCTGGTTGGATTCCGTCACTTCATCCGCCGAATACGGAGCGTTCTTCACCGTCAGTCCCCTGACGGCGCCCATCATCTTCATCTGAACCAGCGATTTCTCCGCGTCCAACTTCGCCTTCGCTTGCGCCAGATCCTGGGCCGACGCGTTGAATACCGCCAGCGCCGAACCTGCCGCGATCGTTAACAGTCTGTTCATGTGTTTCTCCTTTTGAATGGGAACTTAGAATTTCTGACTCGGTGCCTTGACCAGCCGGAACGCGCGAGCGCGTCCGTCGGGTCCGAAAACAATATCCGCCTGCGTCTTGCCGGGCCTCACCGCCACCCGCATGATCACGCCCGATTCGAACGGCTCGTCGTCGAGCGCTACGAAATCGCCCGCATCCAACACCCGCCTGCTTGCCGGCCGCGTCACATTCCTCGCCGGACGAACCGCCATCGCCGGCTCCCGCACCGGCGCCGTAACAGCCGGACTCACCGGTTCGGCGATGGGCTGAGGTGCCGTCGTCACCAGAACCTTGCGCTCCGGAACCAGGTACGCCACGATTCCCATCCCAGCGGCCAATGCCACCGCCGCGCCGACCCAGCCGACCCGCGGCCGCCCGCTCGCTCGCCGCGGCATTCTCACCGGGACGTGCAGCGTCTCGGTCTCCAACTCCGGCAGCAGCTCGACAAGTGCGCTCACCCGCTCCGCCCGGCCGGCGAGTTCCCTGCAAAGGCCGTCACAAGCCGTGCATTCCTTCAGATGCGCCGCCGCCAGTTGAATCTCCTCCGGCGGCAATTCGCGATCCAGATAGGCCCGGAGTGCGCCTTCCGACCAACATTGCGTCATACCTGTTCTCCGTAACGTGCGCGAAACTTCTTTTCGAAATCCGCTTCCGCCCGCGCCAGCATCGTGCCAACCGAGCCCGGTTCGATACCCAGCGTCGCCGCCAGTTCCCGGTACGCGAGCCCGTTCGCCCGTAGCAGCAACAACTGCGCATCCCTTGGTTTGAGCGACTCGAGCACCGCGCGCACTCGCGTCCGCCGCTCCTCCGCGAGCAGCGAATCGAGCGCGTCCGGCACCGCCTCATGCAGCCCCGCGCTGCTTGCCGCCTCTTCCCGCTTGCGACGCCTCGAATTCGTTCGCAGCGCGTCGAAACCCGCGTTCGTCGCCACCCGATAGATCCACGCCGTCAGATCGTCCGCGCCGTGCAAGAGCGCGGGCCGCTGCGACAGCTTGTGGAAGACGTCCGATGCGATCTCCTCGGAATGCGCCCGGTCGCCGGTCAACCGCGCCAGCATTCCGACCATGCGCGCGTAGTGCTCCCGGAACAGCAGCTCCACCGAGACGGCGACCCGATCCTTCCCCGCCATCGCGGCGGCCGTCCCTTCGAGTGCGATTTCCTCGGGTTGCACAACTCCTAATACGACGTCCACTCTGGAATTGTGACAGGAAACTTTTGCCGTTACTCTTCTTCCAGCCCGAGAGCCCGCCGCAAGATGTTGAAATCGTAGGCCGGTTCGCCCGTGCCGATCTTGCGCGCCTCGTCCCGCTGCATCGTGCGGAGCAGTCGCACCACTTCGTCGCGTCCGGCCGGGGTCTTCATCATCTGGCGCGCCGACTTGCCGCGAAATGCCGGCAGCTTCTCGTCCACCCAGCCGGCGTAATGCTGCTTCTTGAACTCCAACAGTGCCGCAAACTCCTCCGGAGAAGGTGCCCGCTCCTTGCGCGGCGGACCCGCTTTTCCGGACAGAATGTCGCGTTTGATGTCCTCCATCGTGGTCGACTTCTCCCCCAGGTACTTCAGCAGCCGGCCCGCGTTGTACTCTAGCAGACCGCGCCCCAACTCCAGCAGTCTCCGCGACGTGGTGTCCAGCTTCAACTCTTTCCCTGTGATCTCGATGGTTCCATGCACTCGCCGCGGCCCTTCGCCTGTCTCGAGCCACGTGAATCGCACCTTCCCCCCGGACGCCTCCTCTTCCGTCAGATCTCCGACCAGCCGCAACGCCGCCAGCAGCGCGCTCCTGTCCAGCACCTCGTAGCGAGCCGAACAGAATTCCAGTTCGTCGCCGACCGCGTCGACCACCTTCAAGCCCGCCAGCCTGCGCCGGTGCCACTCCGCGATCTCCCGGCGAATTCGATGACCGTTGGAGCGCACGAATTCCGCCTCGGTCTGCCCGGCCTTCCGGCTCTCCCGTCTCACGAACTCCTTCAACTCATCAAGCGACTCGGGCGCAACCCCCGTGCCATTGCCCGCCAGGATGTACCGCCCTCCCAGAAGCTGTACGCGTACCAGCGCGAGCGATCCCTTGACGGACTCCCGCGATGTCGTGATGTCCTCCACGAAAAATTCCTGTCCGTCGAACACGTCCCGCATCGAAACCCCGCGACCTCTTTCGATCCTCTCGATCTCGTATACCCCGAGCCGCGCGTCGCGCATCGATTCCAGAAGCACGCGCTCCTCGTCGTTCAACTCGCCGCGAGTTTCCTCCAGGTAATGCTCCACCAGCGTCTTGCCCGACGCCTCGTCGCGGAAATCGTGCAGCAGGAACTGAACCATCGCATCCATTTCATCCGGGTCTATTTCCTTCGGCTGGGTAGACCCGTAGAACATCAGGTTCGCCCGTTCGCGATCCCCCGCGCTGAACCATCGCCCCATTCCGCTCAGGACGCGGAATGGCAGAGTCGGGCCTTCTTCCCCCTTGTCTTCCCCGTCGTCGTCTTCTTCGAAGGCGTCCTCCTCCTCTTCCTTCCCCTCGCCCATCAACGCCCGCTCGAACACGACTTCTTCAATCAGGAAGTCGGGAATCTCTTCCTCCTCCAACCGCGTCAACAGCGCTTCATCGCTCTCCAGCATCGCTTCCAACCACTTGCGTCCGTCGCGATTCAATGCAGCCCGATGCAGCTCAAGCAGAGCGTGCGCCGCATCCACAGCGCCCCGTTCCGCCATTGCGTTCGTCGTGAGAGCCAGCAGATAGCTCGTGTCGTCTGCGCCCGCGAATCTCCCGAAGCCGTTCAGCAGGTCCGCAAACGCTTCCGTCATTCCTTCCAAGTCTGGTGGCAGTAGCGTCAGATGCTCGGCCAATGCGCACCGCATTCCCAGCGACGCCCCGCGCGTCGTTTCGCGGAACGTCTTCAGCGCCTCCTCCGGGAATCGCTGCCCGAGCCTCCAAATTGCCCAGTGCACGTGCAGAAATGTGGTCCGCTCCTTGCTCTGCGACAACTCCAGCAGATCCGCGATTCGTTCCGGCCCTCCCATTTCCCCAAGAAGCGCGATGAAAATCTGCACCGCCTGCAAGTGGAGCGAGCCGTACTCCGGGCTTTCGTTGGCCCAGTGCCGCAACGCCGCATACAATAGCGGTTCGTCCGACTGGTGCTGCTGGATTTCCTGCAGCGTCGCCGGCTGCACCGCCGTTTCCGCCTCTTCCAGGAGCTTGTGGAAGGCGCGAAAAGGGAGCACCCGTGGATCCCTCTCTCCCTCCGCACTTTTCAGCTCCGCCTCGTACCGTTCAGCCGCCGCGGCGTAGGAGGCTGGAACGCCGGCAGGTCCGAACTGCCGCACGACGTCGCCTACCAGTTCGGCGACGGTCGATTTGATCTTCCCGGCCATGCTGAGTAGCCGGCAGCCATACATCAGCATCTCCGACGCCGTCGGGTCCTCCGGCCGGAGCTCCCGAATCAGCGAGCCCAGCCCAAAGTACAATTCCCCGCAGCAGGGAGCTTTCCGCAAGCCGCTCCACAGGGTGTCCTCCGCTTGCGTCACTTTGCCCTCTCCCTGCAGCGCAAGCGCAGTCACCAGGATGGGAGCGCCCATATCCGGCGCCACCGCCAGCATCTCCCGCGCGCCCGTCAGCGTATCCATCTTCCGCCGCTCTACCTGCCGGGTGATCTGCGCGAGCCGTCTTCGAACGCTTTCCGGGTAATGAAGCATCTTTTCCAGCATAATCCGGCACTCAAGTCGCGTTTTAGTCCGCGTACCGTCACAATAGGATTGATGATCTCTTGCCGCAATCTCACGCGCCGCTTCGGGGACTTCACCGCCGTCAACGGACTCAACCTCGAAGTCGCGAGCGGGAAAATCTGCGCCTTCCTCGGACCCAATGGGGCAGGGAAGTCCACCACCGTCAAAATGCTCACCGGCCTGCTCGCGCCCACTTCCGGCGAAGTCCGCGTCTGCGGCCTCGATGCCGCCGCCAACGCCCTCGAACTCAAGCGCCGCATCGGCGTCCTGCCCGAGGACCTCGGCTTGTTCGACGACCTCACCGTGGAAGAGCACCTGCTCCTCACCGGCGATATTTACGGCGTTCCGCGCGACGAGTCCCGCGCCCGGACTGCGCAGTTGCTCCACGCCCTCAGCCTCGAACACGGACGCCGCACCTTCGCCGCCTCCTGCTCGCACGGCATGCGCAAGAAGACCGCCTTCGCCATGGCCCTCCTCCCTAATCCGCAAGTGCTCTTCCTCGACGAGCCCTTCGAGGCCATCGACCCCGTCACCGCCAAGATCATGCGCGACCTGCTGCAAGCCTGCGCGCGCCATGGCATCACCGTCTTCCTGACTTCGCACATCCTGTCGATGGTCGAGCGCATTGCCGACCAGATCGTCATGATCCGCAAAGGCACAATGGTCTGGAATTCGACCGTCGACGAATTGCCGCAGTCGCTGGAAGATCTCTACTTCGATCTCGTCGAGACGCCCGTTGTTGAGGAGTTGGAATGGCTCGGGCCGTCGAGATCCTGAAGGCCCTCGGGGTCGCCTATCGCCGCGACTGGACCGCGTTTCAATCCCTCGCCGGCAACAACTTTTTCCTGTTCTCCATCTTCCTGCTCGGGAAGGCCGGGACGTTCGTCTACCTGATCTTCGGGCTCGTCCTGCTCTTCCCCCTGAGCACCGATCCGCTGCGCAAAATCCCCGCCTCGCGCCTTGCGCTATGGCCGCTCGAGCGGCGCGAGCACTGGTTCCTCCGCCTCGCCAGCCCGTGGATCAATCCGCTCACCTGGGGCATCGCCGTTCTCGCGATCTGGTACGCCGGCCGCACCGTTACCGTGGGCCTCGTCGCCATGATCGCCGGACTCTTCATCGCCGTTTTTTCGATTTCCGCGCTGCCCATTCCGCGCGGTCTCGGACTCTGGCGGCGTGTCCCCGAATTTCCCGGCCCGCTCAATCAGCTCGTCCGCAAGAACCTGCGCGAAATCCTCTCCACGCTGGATTTGTATTGCGCGCTCATCCTCAGCGCCGCCGCCGTGCTCTCGCGATTCCTCGTCCGCGATCTGCCCCGAGAGGCCATGCTCGCGATGACCGTCCTCGTCGTCGCCGCCATGTCCAGCTACGCCCAGTGCCTATTCGGACTCGATGGCGAGGGTGGACTCTCGCGTTATCGCTTGCTCCCCGTCCGCGGCTGGCAGCTTCTGCTCGCCAAGGACGCCGCGTTCCTCGCCGTGATGATCCCGCTGACCCTCGGACTCGCCCCGCTCGCCGGCCTCGGCGCTTCGCTCGTCGCCCTCGCCATTGGTCACGCCCCCGCCGTCGAGCACCCCCGCGAGCAGACCCGCTGGCGCTTCAGCACCGGCGGAGCTCTCGGCAACGGCCTGGTTCAAATCGTCGGCATCGCGATGACCGCCTCGAGCATCTTCGCTACCAGCATTTTATTCCTCCCCCTTGCCGCCGCCATCTGGGCTGGTTCGGTCTGGTGGTACGGCCGGGAACTCGAGCGCCAGTTGTAGGACAGGCCCGAGGCTGTCCCGCCGCACGCGAACACACGCGGTCCTGGCGATGAAGCGTCTCGATCCGCCGACTTTGGGAACGCCTCTTTCGCGTACCTTTCTCCGCGTCTCTGCGCGCCGCTTCTCTCCCCGTTTGCCCCCTACATCAGAACAACGCGACCCGCGGCAGCGTTTTTTGCATCACTCACGCCTCCCCGCCGACGTCCCCTCCGCCAGCAGCCTCTCCACAATCGCCGTAATCTCTTCCTTCGTCTGCTTGTGGAACTCGCCGCTCGCCCGTCCCGCATATCCCGCATGCACGCCGCGCACGCGATGATCCCGTCCCAGGAAAAACGTCGTCGGCCACGAATTCAGATTCTCCCCCTGCGGAAATTTCGCCGCCAGTTCGCCCGGCTCGCCCGGCACCAGCACCGTGTAATCGATCCCGTACTCCTTGACGAACGCCCGCAGCCGCGACAGGCTCTTCAACTGCTCCTCCTCCTCGAACGAAAGCGCGATCACTTCCAGTCCCTCCGCGCGATACTTCCGATACAACTCTTCGAGGAACGGTGCTTCGTCGTGGCAGTTCGGACACCAGCTTCCCGAGATCGCCAGCACGATCGCCTTCCCCGCAAACCGCGCATCGCTCAACGACACCGTCCGTCCATCCACATCCGGGAACGCGAACTCCACGGCCGCCGACGGATCTTTCACGCCCGTGTGATGAAACGGATCGGTCGGCTCGCTCAGTCCCTGCGCGCGCGCCGCCGCCGGACGCAGTGCCGTCAGCTTCGTCCGCCCATTCTGCAACAACTCCAGACTCCCATCGGCCGCCGGAGTCAGCTCCAGCAGATTCGGACGCGCGCCGGAGAAGTGACTGAGCACAAACTTGCCGCCGCGCCACGTCCCCGTCAGCGCGCCCGTGTCTCCATCCACGCGCAGAATCGCCGCCGAGACTTCGCCGGCCTTCTGCCGCACGATCAATCGCCACGCCGCTTCACCCTTCGAACTCTTCGTCGGAATCTCCCACAGCCCATCGATATTCGGAGCTCCCGCCGCGCTTGCCACCGCCCTCACGGGCCGCCGCGCGTGGAACTCGTACCACCGGCCTTCGCGCCCATACCGCCCGTCGATTCCATCCGCACCGACCGTCGCCTCCAGCCGGTTCGCGTACGAATCGAAGTTCAGCCGTAGCGCGCCGTCGCGCAGCGTGCCGCCGCTCGAAGGCACACGCTCATCTCCGTTGAAGAAGTTCCCGCGCACCGCGTCGCCCGTGCCCGCGAACTCCATACGGAACGGAATCTCGTTGCCGTTGACCTTCACCGTCGCGTCCCACAGCCCGTCCACCGGCTGCGCCATCGCGCCGCTCACCATCGCGCCGATCGCCATCAACAATGAAATCGTCAAAGTCTTCATGAGCATCCTCCTTTCAACTCCGCCGCCAGACTGCAAACGTCTCTTCCCCCAGCGGCCAGCACCCAGAACTCCTCCCACCGATGCCTCCCGCAATCCGTCTGAAACAAGCCCTGCGATTTGTGCTCCGCGATGAACCAGTTCACGACGATCTGATAACTCAGCGCGTTCTGGTACCCGAACGACGTGTTCCGATCGAACGTAAGCGCCGGCTCCACGCCCGCGAATCGCGCCACCGCCTCGTCCGCCCCGCGCGGCTCCGCCCCCAACACCAGCGGACGACGCCCCTCTTCCACCGCCGCCACCGCTTCCATCGCCATCTGCGTCGCCGCGCGGTGATGCCCGTGCGTCTCCGCCATCGGCAGCAGCGTGAACACCGCATCGTACGCCTCGCGATGCAATAGGTCCCCGAGCACGTTCAAAATCCGCGAGCGATCCCAGTTGCCTGCCGGCGCCTTCGCCGCATCCCTCGCGAACCCGGAGTCCTGCTGATCCAGGAAATAGTGATGCCGGATCCCCAGCACCTTCCCGCCGCTCACCGCTTCCTTCCGCCGGATCGCCGGCAGCCGGCTGCGCCCTTCCCGCTCCTTCGTCAGCGACACGCCGTACACCGATTCCGCCAGCGCCGAATAGCGATAGCCGCCCTCGCCGTTCGTGATCACCACCAGGTCCGCCGCCCAGCCCAGCTCGCGCGTCAGCCGGTAGGTGGTCGCCGCGAACGCGTATTCATCGTCGGGATGCGCCACCACGATCAACAGCTTCCGCCGCACCGGCTCGCCCGCCGCCGTATGCGCCACCGCGGCAGCCCCGGGCAGCGCCAGCAGGAATTCCTTGCGCGTCATCGCGCCCCCTTCGCCGACTCCTCCACCACCTCGCGCGCGATCTGCCGCATCGGGGTCCGGCGCTGCCGGCTCGTGCGCCGCAGGAACAGGTAGGCCTCTTCCTCCGTCCACTGAAAGCTCGCCTGCAAAATCCCCTTTGCGCGATCCAGCACCTTGCGGTCGGCCAGCTTCTGCGTCAACTCCTCGACCGCAGCCGATTGCGCCAGCAAACTCCCCATCGGCAGCCCGAGACTTCGCAGGAACGCCGCCTCGCGCGGTTGGTACGCGATCGCTCCCACCCGGCACACGTGGAGCAGTCCCAGAACTTCGCCGCCCTCGACCAGCGGAATTGATGCCGCCGCCTCGAAGCGATTCCGCAGGAACTCCGGAAACCGCTCCAGCCGCCAGTCCGACCACGCCGCCTGCGCGATCCACGCCGCGTCCAGATTCTCGCGATGCCACCGCGCCGCCTCGGGGCGGAGTTCCACGTCGAACCGGTCCATTTCCGACACCGCCCGCCCCCGCGATGCAATCAGTTGCAACAGATCGCGCTCGCGATCCAACCGGTAAAGGTAAGCTCCCTGCGAGTTCGTCTGCCGCAGACTGAGCTCTAAGAGGGGATCGAATGAGTGCTTCGTTTTCGCTTCGAGGAAGGGGGAATAGCTGACGTTCAAAGCTGTTGCCATTACAGTTCTCCTTTTGTTTGTTATAGAAAGGGGGAAGAAGAAACTAGAGGCAACAACAACAGCGAAGGCCGCCCGTCAAATAGTACATACTCTATAGACAATAGGGCCATTCGAGGCGTTTGTCAATCGGAAAACTTTTCAGAGTCCATCGGCTGATTCTCTAGTTGACACTCATTTGCAAATAGGTTGTAATGAGCTTTCGAGAGCTACTTGCAACTGAATGGCAACTGGAGGTAGGTAAATTTAGGGGAGAAACCGCCCGGTGGACTTTTGGCGAAGCGTACCGGACGGTCTCTCGCAATCGACAACCCGAAGGCTGGCGACCATTCTCATTCTATGAGTCTTCAGCCGCGGCTTTCAACAAAAGGAAGTCCTATGGCTGAAAAACATATCGCTCTCCTCACCGCTTTATCCTTCGCTTTTTCCCTCGGGCATGCGATGCCGCAAAGTGCGGGCACGGTGCGCGGCCGCGTTTCCGATATCGCGAACGCTCCCGTTTCCGGCGCCCGCATCACCGCCGCCAACGGAACTGTCACCCAATCCGTCGTCACCGATCCTGACGGCGCCTTCGTCCTTTCGCTCGACCCCGGCCGCTATACCCTCACTGCCGCCGCGCCCGGCCTGCGGGATACATCGCAAGTCCTCACCGTCGCCGCCCACAGTTCCCAGACCTGCGATTTCGTCCTCCCGCTCGCCGGCGTCCACGAAACCGTTACCGTGATCGAATCGCCAAACTATCAGGTCCCGATCGTCAGCAGCGCCACCAAAACTCTCACGCCCTTACGCGATGTACCGCAATCCATCACCGTCGTCCCCCAGGAACAAATCAAAGACCAGATGATGATGAGCATCGGTGATGTCGTGCGCTACGTTCCCGGGATTACGGCGGTCCAGGGCGAAAACAACCGCGATCAACTCGTCATCCGCGGCAACAGCACCTCGGCCGATTTCTTCCTCGACGGCGTGCGCGACGACGTGCAGTATTATCGCGATCTGTACAGTCTGGAGCGTGTCGAAGCGCTCAAAGGCCCCAACGCGATGACGTTCGGCCGCGGCGGTGGCGGCGGTGTCGTGAACCGCGTCAGTAAGGAGGCCGGTCCCGCGCGCTTCGGCGAAATCAGCGCCCTCGGCGGTTCCTACGGCGATCGCCGGTTCACCGCCGACCTCAACCAGCCCCTCACCAGCGCCGTATCCCTTCGCCTCAACGCCATGTACGAGAGCTCCGACAGCTTTCGGAAGTTCGTCAACCTGACCCGTCACGGAATCAATCCAACCCTCACCATCGCGCCGGATTCGAAAACCAAAATCACTCTCACCTACGAAAACTTTCGCGACGATCGCGTCGCCGATCGCGGCATTTCGTCCTTTCAAGGCAAGCCGCTCGACATCGACCCATCGACTTACTTCGGCGACCCCACCCAAAGCCACGTCGGCGCTCGCGTCAACCTCGGTTCTGCCATGATCGAACACCAGTTCAGGCGTTTCACCGTCCACAACCGCACCCTCTTCGGCGATTATGACCGCGGCTACCAGAACTACGTTCCGGGCGCCGTCAGCGCGGACCGCTCCACCGTCTCCCTGTCCGCTTACAACAACGCGACGCACCGCCGCAATTTCTTCAATCAGACCGATCTGACTTACGCCGTTCAAACCGGCCGCCTCCGCCACACTCTTCTGGCCGGCGTCGAAGTCGGCCGCCAGCTCACCGACAACTTTCGCAACACGGGCTACTTCAACGATTCCGCGACCGCCCTCCTGGCGCCGCTCGCCGAACCGTCGATCCACACCCCGATCACCTTCCGCCAGAGTGCGGCCGACGCGAACAATCACCTCATCACGAGCGTCGGCGCCGTTTACTTCCAGGACCAGCTCGAACTCACGCGCCGCATTCAGTTCATTGCCGGACTTCGAATCGATCGCTTCAACCTGCGCTATCACAACAACCGCAATGGCGATGACCTGAACCGCATCGATCACCTGGCCTCGCCGCGCGCCGGATTCGTCTACAAGCCCACCGGCTCGCTCTCCCTCTACACGAACTACAGCGTGTCCTACCTCCCCAGCTCCGGCGACCAGTTCTCTTCGCTGACGACCGTCACCCAACAGGTAAAGCCCGAGAAGTTCAACAGCTACGAAGTGGGCGCCAAATGGGACGCCTCCCGAACGTTCTCGCTCACCACTGCCGTCTACCGCCTGGATCGCACCAACACCCGCTCCACCGATCCCAACGACCCGACGCGCATCGTGCAAACCGGTAGCCAGCGCACCAACGGCTACGAGCTCGGAGTAAACGGATCCCTCACCCGCCGTTGGACCGTTGCCGGCGGGTACGCGTATCAGGATGCCTTCGTCACCAGCGCCACCAGCGCGGCACGCGCCGGAGCGCAGGTTGCGCAGGTTCCCCACCATACCTTCTCGCTCTGGAACAATTTCCGCATCCTTCCGAAGTGGGGCGCGGGCTTCGGCGTAATCAACCGCTCGGGGATGTTTGCCGCCATCGACGATACCGTACGTCTGCCCGGCTACACTCGCGCCGACGCCGCCATGTATTACTCGGTCACGGATCGCGTCCGGTTGCAGGCGAACGTCGAGAACCTCTCCGATCGCAAGTACTTCCTCAATGCCGACAACAACACCAACATCTCCCCCGGCTTTGCGCGTACCGTACGGGTCGGCCTGATCACCCGATTCTGAAAATCTTCGCTATCGGTTTCCTGATTCCCGCGTCGAACCGTTAGTTAAGCTAGTTATGCATAGCTAATTAGGTATCACATGGGAATCCGGAAAAACGACATCCTCCAGGGCACCCTCGTCCTCCTCATCCTCAAGTCGCTGGCCACCAATCCGCGCCTCCACGGGTACGCCATCACCTCCCACGTGCAGCGCGTCTCCGAGAACCTGCTCCGCGTCGAAGAGGGCTCGCTCTACCCCGCGCTTCACCGCATGGAGCAGGAAGGCTGGGTCCGCGCCGATTGGGGCAAGACCGAAAAGAACCGCGACGCCCGCTTCTACTCGCTCACCGCCGCGGGTCGCAAGCAGCTCGCGCACGAACAAGAAAGCTGGGCCCGCCTCACCGAAGGCGTCGCCCGCGTGATCCGCTACGCGTAAGGAGACCTTATGGCCTGGTATCACCGAATCGCCAACGTCCTCCGCCCCGGCCGCATCCACCGCGAGCTCGACCGCGAACTCGCCTTCCACATCGCCGAGCGCGCCGACGAATTGCAGTCCTCCGGCATGAGCGAGCCCGACGCACGGCGCGCCGCCCGCCGCCAGTTCGGCAACTACACGGCGCAGATCGAGAACACCCGCGACGCCGATACCAGCGCCTGGCTCGACGCCTTCGCCCGCAACCTCCGCCTCGCGCTCCGCGCCCTCCGCAAGTCGTCCGCCTTCACCGCCACCGTCGTCGCCACCCTCGCCCTCGGCATCGGCGCCAACTCCGCCGTCTTCTCCGCGATCTACGCCGTCCTCCTCCGCCCGCTGCCGTTCCCCAGCGCCGATCGCCTAGTCACCGTCGCGCAGGTCAACTCGCACGACGCCGTGAAGAACATCGCGCCCATCCGGCTCGAAGAGTGGAATCGCCTCAACACCACCTTCCAATCCATCGCCGGCTACTACACGCAGGACGATTCCGAACTCTCCGGCGAGTTCCCCGAAAAACTCAAGCGCGCTCTCGTCTCCCCGCGCTTCCTCGCCACATGGGGCATCGCCCCCGAAATCGGCCGCGATTTCTCCCCCGCCGAAGAAAAGTTCGGCGGCCCCGACGCCATCCTGATCAGCGACCGCCTCTGGCGCCGACGCTTCGCCGCCGACCCCCGCGTGATCGGCAAAGCGCTCCGCTTCGGCCGCTCCTCCAGCCCGATCGTCGGCGTTCTGCCCGCGAACTTCCTGATCCCCGACCGCGATGTCGATCTCTGGAGTGTCAGCGCGCCCGAAGCTCCCTACGCGCAAAGCCGCGACGCTACATGGTTTCTCGGCTTCGGCCGCCTCAAGCCCGGCGTCACGCTCGAACAGGCGCGCGCCAATCTGGCGGCCGTGCAAGCGACCCTCGGCCGCCAGTTCCCTAAACCCGATGCCGGCATCTCCACCGCGATTGCGCCCCTGAAAGAATCCACCGTGGGCGACATCAGCCGCTCCCTGTGGATCCTCTACGGCTCCGTCTCCCTGCTGCTCCTGATCGCCTGCGCCAATGTCGCCGCGCTCCTGCTCTCGCGCGCCGCCGCGCGCCGCCACGAAATCTCCGTGCGCTTCTCGCTCGGCGCCTCGCGAGCCTCCGTCGCCGCGCAGTTGCTCACCGAAACGCTCGTCCTCGCGATTGCCGGCTCGTTCCTCGGACTGCTCCTCGCTGCCGAAGCCGCGCAGGTCTTTCGCTCGCTCGCCCGAGATCTGCCGCGCGTCGAAGAGATCGCGCTCGATTGGCGCGTGCTTCTCTACTCCCTCGCCTGCGCGCTCGCCGCCACCCTGCTCTGCGGCATCATCCCCGCCATCCGCGGCACGCGCCGCGATCTTTCGGCCGCCCTCGCGCAATCCGGCCGCTCGCAAGTCTCCGGCCGCAACGGCCTCCAGTTCGCGCTCGTCGCCGTCCAGGTCGCCTTCGCCGTCACCCTGCTCACCGGCGCCGGCCTCCTCTTCCGCAGCCTGCAGCAACTCGGCCGCGTCTCGGCGGGCTTCGACCCCGACCGCATCCTCACCTTCCACGTCAGCACCTCGTGGGGCGAGACCGTCGACACCAAAGCCAGCGCGCGCTTCAAACGAATTCTCGATGCGGTCCGCGAGTTGCCCGGCGTCGAAAGCGCCGCCACTTCGATCAGCCTGCCCGGTGTGCCCATGCTCTATCAGATCGACCTGCGCACGGTCGAAGGCCGCGCCGAAAGCGAACCCCGCATGCAAGCGCAAGCCCGCC
>JAOAPT010000437.1 GCA_025463045.1 Candidatus Solibacter sp. | reverse complement strand
CGGAGGCGTTGCGGCCGATGGAGAGAACACGCTCGACGTCGGGGGCGAGGAGACATTCGCGGAGGACGCCCTGGCCGACCATGCCCGTGGTTCCGAAGAGAACGACTCGCATGACTCAGAATAGCGTGGCGACGATGGCCAGGGCCGTATGCCAGGCGTCGACGGCGGCGAGAGAAGGGTGGTCGGCAAACACCGTGCAGGCGAGGGATGCGGTCCAGCCGAGGTCCGGGCGGACGATGCTGATGCGGATGGAGGCCAGCGGCTCGCCCTGGGGGCTTCCAAGTAGGAAAGAGAAGTTGTTGACCCTATCGTCGAAGGCGTCGGAGAAGCGCTCGTCGGCACGCGGATCGATCGCGGATCGATCAATGCCTTGCGGGAATAGCAGACGTATCGAAGCCGGAAAACGAGTTCACGGAGCGCCGGGTCAACGGCGAGCGTGCAGTGTGTGATGAGGTTCATGAGTCGCTCCTTGCACCCGCAAGCGCCGGCGGAAAAATACGTCCGCCAGGGTGGCGGGGAATTTCTTCTTGACTCGCTCGTGGGTGCAGGAGCGAGTCATGAAGAGCTACTGCCTGTGTGGAGCGATCTTGATGGCGGCGATGGGCGGCCGGGCGGCGGACCTCACAGTTTGCCTGGAGACGAGAGCCCTCGTGAACCATTTCATGATAGAGCGAGCGAAGCTCGTGACGGTGAAGATCTTTTCCGATGCGGGACTTCGAATCGAATGGGGCACTCGGGCGCGGTGCGCGAATGACCCGAGAGCGATCTACGTCGAGATCGACACCGACGGTCCGGCGAGGTATGAGGCGGGGGTGCTGGCGTATGCGCTCCCGTACGGCGAATTGGGCGCGCGGATCCACGTCTTCTATGAGCGTGTGACGAAGTATCACGGCGAGCGCACGGCGCCGCTCGTGCTGGGGCACGTGATGGCGCACGAGATCGGCCACGTGCTCGAGGGAGTGGTACGGCATTCCGAGCGCGGGCTGATGAAAGCGATGTGGACAGCGCGTGACTACTTCGAGATGGAGAACACACTGCGGTTTGCGCCGGAGGACGTCACGCTGCTGCAGTTGGGCCTGAAGACGCGGGCGGCGCGCTGAACGGGTGATATGATGTACCAACTCAGCGCGGTGCAAATTGGACGAACGTCCGCCGGAAATCACGCAGTTGCTGAAGCAGTGGCGTTGTGGAGACGCGGGGGCGGAAGCACGCCTGTTCGAAGTGCTGATGCCGGACCTGCATCGCATTGCAGCCAGTTATTTCCGCGGGGAGCGCGAGGGCCATACGCTGCAGCCCACCGCGCTGGTCAACGAGGGATTTCTGCGGTTGGCCGCGGCGAAGGGAGTGGACTGGCAGGATCGGGGACACTTCTTCGTGATTGCTGCGCGGATCATGCGGCGATGTTTGATTGATCACGCCCGTGCGCGTCCGGAGGTACAGTTTCTTTCGCTGGAAGGGCTGCCGGAAGGTGTGCTAGGGCAGCGCGGAAAGTTGGAGACGGCGCTGGCGATCGATGGCTTGCTGGAGGAAATGGGCGCGGAGTTTCCACAGCGCTGCAGCGTTGTGGAGATGAAATTTTTCCTGGGGATGACGGACGAGGAAGCGGCGGATGCGTTGGGACTTTCGCTGCACACACTGCAGCGCGAATGGTATCGCGCGCGGCGGTGGCTGTTCGAGAAGTTGAACTCGGATGAAGTAAAACCAGGGCAATGGAACAAGGCGCCGAACACGACCAACGCGTCATGAACTTGGTGGCGGCCGCGATGCGGCTGCCCGAGGATGAGCGCAGCGCGTTCCTCGAGCGGGAATCCCGCGGGGATGCGGAGTTGCTCGCGGAGGCGCGCGACTCGGTGGAGTGGGAAGTGCGGATGGGCGGGTTTCTGCGCGAGCCGCTGGTGACGATGCCGGAGATGGACCGGGTCTTCCACGCCGGGCAGATGGTGGCCGGACGGTTCGAGATCATCCGCGAAGTGGGCGAGGGCGGGATGGGTGTGGTGTACGAGGCCTTCGACCGGAAGCGAAATCAGCGGATCTGCATCAAGACGGCGAAGCTGGGGTTCCGGCGCGCGCTGCCTCCGGAGTTGGAAGGCGCGCTGCGTGTCCGGCATCCGAACATCTGCATGGTCAACGAGATTCACACCGCGCAGACTCCGGGCGGCGAGGTCGATTTCCTGACGATGGAGTTTCTCGAGGGCGAGACGCTCTCCAGACATTTGGCGTCGCACGGGAGGCTCTCGTCCGAAGATGCGCTGACCGTGGCGCGGCAGTTGTGCGCGGCGCTGGCGGAGGCGCACCGGAGTGGGATCGTGCATCGCGATCTGAAGACCGGGAATATCATGGTGAGTCGCGGCGCGGGTGGCGGGCTGCGGGCGGTGATCACGGACTTCGGACTTTCAGGCGAGAACTCCGAATTCGCGGGATTCGGCACGGCGCGGTATATGGCTCCGGAGTTGTGGCGCGGGGAGAAGGCGACGAAGGCGAGCGACGTCTACGCGCTCGGAGTAGTGCTGTACGAGATGGCCACGGGCGTTGGTCCGGGAACGATTCCGGCGGCGCCAAGCTCGCATGCGCCGGGGTTGGGCGCGCAATGGGATTATCTGGTGATGCCGTGCTTCGCGGGGGATCCGGCGGCGCGGCCGGAGGCGGCGGATCTCGTGGTGCGGGCGGGTCGGAAACCGCGGTCGCGCGTACCGGCAATCGCGGCGGCTGTGTTCGCGGGGATGGCTGCGATCGCGGCGGCGATTCCGGCGGTGCGTCACGCGGTGATGGAGCGGCTGAATCCACCGAGCGTGCGACTGGTGGTGCTGCCGCTGGCGGGCGCGACGGAGAGGGGCGGAACGCGCGAGGGCGCGTTGGTGGAAGCGGCCGAGCGGATGCGCCGATTGGGGAGCGCGAGGCGGACGGTGGCGGTGATCGGACCGTCGGACGCGCTGGGTCATGGGGTGCGGTCGGCGGAGGACGCCGGGCGGGTCCTGGGCGCGACGCATGCGTTGGCGACGACTCTCGTGAGGCAGGAAGACGAGTGGAAAGCGCGGAGTGTGATCGTCGACGTGAAGACGAAGGAGACGGTGCGCGAGTTCACGGGCAAATATGCTTCCCTGCACCTGGACGATTTGGCGGGCGCGCTCACCGGTTTAGTCTCGGCAGCCCTTCATCTCGACGCTCCGAGCCGTGGGGAGGAGTTGAATCCGGCGGCAGGTGCGAGCTATCTGGCGGGAATGTTCTTGATCCGGCGGGACAGGCGGAGCTACGACGACGCAATCCAGATGTTCGAACTCACCGAACGCCTCGATGGGCGGTCGCCGCTCCCGAAGGCGGGAATGGCGGAGGCACTGATACAGAAGTACCAGGCGCTGAAGGATCGGAAGTGGCTGGATTCGGCGCAGCGGAGCGTCGAAGCGGCGCAGAGTGTGAATCCGGATTCGATTCGCGTGCTGCTTGTGGCGGGGATGTTGAACCAGGTGGCTGGACGATACGAGGCGGCGCTCGAGAATTACCGCCGGGTGCAGGAGCGGGAGCCGCGGAACACGGAGGCGCTCCGTCGGACTGCGGCGGTGTATGACGCGATGGACATGCCGGACAAAGCGGTGTCTGCGTATCGAAAAGCGATCCAACTGGATCCTGACTTCTACGCAGCGTACTCGGAGTTAGGCGTGTCGTACTACTACCGCGGTAAGTATCTGGAGGCGGCGCAGGCCTTCCGGGAGACGATCCAGCGGGCGCCGGGGACCGTGCAATCGTATATCAATCTGGGCGCGGTGATGAGCGATATGGGGCGGGACGCAGAGGCGGAGAAAGCGCTCATGGCCTCATTGAGGATCAAGGAGACGCACGGTGCCTTGAACAGTATGGGGGCGATCCGCTATTACCAGGAGAGATACGCGGAGGCGGCCGAATTCTACCAGAACGCGGTGGGCATGGACGGGCGGAATTTCATCTACCAGTTGAATCTGGGAGACGCGTGGCGGCGGTTGGGCAAGGCGGGTGCGCACGACGCGTATCAACGGGGTATGGAGTTGGCGCTCGAGGAGTTAAAGCAGAATCCGAAGCGGGGATATACGCGGGCGTTCGTGGGGTACTTCGCGGCGCGGTTGGGCGACCGTTCGCGGGCGAAGGATGAGATTGAACAGGCGCTGCAGTCCGCACCGGCGGATGTCAAGGTGATTCGCCGCGCAGTGCTGACGTATCAGGCGCTGGGGGAAATCGAGCAGGCGTTCGACGTGATGGGGAATGCGACTCCGGAGGTGCTAGGTGAGTTGGGGCGGCATCCGGATCTGGCGGAGTTGCGGCGGGATGCGAGGTTTGCGCAATTGACCGGCAAGGCCGGAATTCAGAATGGAGCGAGGTAGAGAGATGGCACATCACGAGGTCAAAATCATGCTGGCGAAAGAGGGCGTGCGCCCGGGGACGCTGGAGGTGCTGGCGGTAGGGGATACGGTACGGTATTCGAGTCCCCACGGAAAGGCGCGGGTCTTGTTTCAGGGTCCGACGCCCTACGCCGTGAGCGAGGCGAAGGACGGCGAAACGCACACGCTCGTGCGTGGCGGGAAATTTCCGTTCGCGTGCTTTGTGACGCCGACGGGAAGCAAGCAGGAGGTGGGGTGGACTCCCGAGGATCCCAAGGCGGGCGGCGAGCATGATGTGATTCCGACGAGCTAGCGAAGTCCCATGCCCCACTAAACGCGATGAAGAACCGAGCCCCCAAATCCGAGCCGCGACCGTAAGGGAGCGGTGGTCACGCGACCACCGCTCCGTAATCGTCGCGGCTCCGATTAGTGTCTGTTCTTCAATGGAGCGGTGGTCACGCGAGAAACGCCCAACAGGCCAGCGTACGAGCCTACTGGGCGCAGTTGCAGGGTGGGCAGCCTTTGTCGAAGACGATCTTCCACTTGCCGTCCGCGGTGCGGCGCCAAACAGAGTTGAAGGTGCCGATTCGTTTGCCGTCGGGGTCGAAGACGGGGCCGGAGGAAAAAGCGTAGCTGCCGGAATCAAGAACCTCGACGGTCTCTGGAGCCCCAGGAGAACGGCGCCTTCGGGGCGGTATAGAAAGACTTCCACTGATCGGCGACGGCTTTGGCTCCACGAAGGACCTTGTTGCCGAAGAAGACGGTTTCGTCGGCAAGGAAAGACGTGAAGGCAACGTGGTCGCGGCCGGCCATGGTTTTCGCGAATGCAATTTCGGTCTTACGAACTTCTTCGTGGAGGTCGGCGTTGGACTGGGCGACCGCGACGTTGGCGCAAAGAGCGAGCAGCAGGGTACGAACCATGAACGCGATTATATCCGG
>JAOAPT010000402.1 GCA_025463045.1 Candidatus Solibacter sp. | reverse complement strand
TCCAAGCTGCGTCTCGACATGGCGGAGCTGAAGAAGACGGATCTCCCGGACGGCGTGCAAGGCCCCATCGTCGATTACGATTTCGGCGACACGGTCGCTGTGCTGCTGGCAATTCATGGCGACCACTACGGCTACCGCGAGCTGAAAGACTATGCCGAGCGGATCGAGTCGGCAATCCGTCGCATCCGGTCTGTCTCCAAGGTTAAGCGCATCGGCGAACAGAAGGAGGAGATTGACGTATCGAGTTCCCTCAGCCGCCTGGCGCAGTACTCCGTAACCCCGGACAAGGTCACCAAGGCGCTGGAAGGCCGCAATATGGTGCACTATGCCGGAGCGGTGCCGACCGAACACGGAAAGCCGCCCATCCAGACGACGGGCGCATTCGAGGGTGAGGAGCAGATCCGGCGCGTGATGATCGATGTCTCACGAACCGGACAGCCGGTCTACATCGGCGACCTGGCCAATGTCGACCGCGTTTACAAGGACCCGACGCAATATGCGCGGTCAAGAGGCGAGCGGGCGATGCTGCTCTCGGTGGAGATGCAGGAAGGCAACAACATCGTGGACTTCGGGAAGGAGGTCCATGCTTCTCTGGATCAACTGCGCCCGCTGTTACCGCCCGATCTGAAAATCGATTTCGTGGCCGACCAGCCCACAGTGGTCGCCGACCGCGTGAAGCACTTCATCCGCGAGTTCGGCATCGCTATCCTCTCAGTGATTTTGGTGACCATGGTGCTACTGCCGTTCCGCGTCGCGCTGGTGTCCGCCGTGGCGATTCCAGTGACCATTTCGGCGACCTTCGGCGTGTTAAACGCTTTTGGCATCGAACTGCACCAGGTCTCGATCGCCGCGTTGATTGTGGTGCTAGGGATGGTGGTGGATGACGCCATCGTCATCGCCGATAACTACATCGAGCTGCTCGATCACGGCGTGGCTCGACAGGAGGCCGCATGGCGCAGCGCGACCGAGCTTGCGATTCCCGTGCTTACCGCCACCCTGACCATCATCTGTTCGTTCCTGCCGTTTCTAATCCTCTCCGGGGCCACCGGCGAGTTCATTCGCGCGCTGCCCCTGACCGTGGCGATCGCGCTCTCGACGTCTTTTCTTGTCGGAATGCTGCTGACGCCCATGCTGAGCCAGTTCTTCATCAAGCAAGGGCTGCATCATGCCGAAGAGGCTGGGGACAAGAAGCAACGCCGCTCGCCGCTGGAAATCATGCAGTTGATCTACAACCGGGTGATTGTGGTGGCGATGCGATGGAAGACCGCCGCGGTCGTATTCGGCATCTTTGCCGTGGTGGTGGGCGCATTCGTACTGCATAAACTTCCGGAGCGATTCTTCCCGTTCGCCGAGCGCGACCAGTTCGTGGTGGACGTCTGGCTTCCGGAAGGCTGGAAAGTGGAAGCGACAGAGGCCGCGGTGAAGCGCATCGAGGACGTGCTCCGCCAGGAGAAGGAGGTGGTCAACTACACCTCGTTCATAGGGTCAAGCTTCCCACGGTTCTACTACAACGTCAATCCGCAGTTGCTGGACAAGAACTACGCCCAGTTGCTGGTCTCGACCGAGTCGGCGGAAGTCACGCCGAAGCTTGTCCGGGAGCTGCGCCCGGTCCTCGCGCAGGCGGCTCCCGAAGCCCGCGTCTTCCTGAGTGAGTTGCAACAGGGTCCGGTCCAGTTGGCGGCCATCGAAGTCCGGCTTACCGGCGAAGACGAGCGCGTATTGCGGTATTGGGGCGATCACGTGCAGGATCTTCTCCAGCGCTCGCCGGGATCCCTGGACGTGCACAGCGACTGGCGCGAGGATGCATACCGGATGAAAGTGAATCTCCGCGAGGAGGTGGCCAACCGTCTGGGTTTCACCAACGCGACGATTGGGCAGGTTCTTGCGGGCGGCTTCGAAGGCGCGCCGCTCACGACGTATTGGGAAGGCGAGCGGGATATCGCCGTCGCCTTGCGGCTGGAACCGGCGCGGCGCCAGACCTTTAACGATGTCGCCAACACTTACGTGATTTCACCCGTAACCGGCGCGCGCGTGCCTTTGGACAGTATTGCCTCGGTGTCTCCGGTGTGGGACCCGGGCCGCATTGTGCGGCGCAATGGAGTGCGCACGCTCACAATCCGTTCCTGGTCGCAGGCAGGCATACTGCCCAGCCAGGTCTTGGAGCGCGTTCGCCCGGTAACCGATAAGCTCCCGCTGCCGCCGGGCTATCGCGTCTCGTACGGCGGCGAATATGAAAATCAGAACGATACCTTTCCCGAAATGGTCAAGGCGCTGCTCATCAGCGTAATCGCGATCTATCTCATTCTGATGTTCCAGTTCCGTTCGGTGGTCGATCCGTTTGTGGTAATGGCGGCGATTCCGCTCGGGCCATTAGGAGCCTCGCTGGGATTGATGGTGACCCACAATCCATTCGGCTTCACCGGATTTTTAGGAATCGTGAGCCTGGGCGGGGTCGTGGTGCGGAATTCGATCATTCTGGTGGACTACACTCGCGAGCGCATGAAGGAAGGTGTGCCCCTCGAGGAGGCCGCGATCGAAGCCGGCGAACGCAGACTGCGGCCCATCTTCCTGACGACGATGGCGGCGGCAGTCGGCGTCACACCCATGATTCTCTCCGGCTCGAGCATGTGGTCGCCGCTCGGGAGCGCGATTGCCTTTGGATTGGTAGGTTCTATGTTTTTCACTCTTGTCGTAATTCCCGTTCTCTACGTTTTGATTCACAAGCGCAGTTCCCGGCCTGTACCGGTTGGGCCGATTGCAGCGGCAGTGCTGATAATGATCGCAGGCGGCGCTGTGGCGCACGCGCAACCGCGCAAGCTGACGCTCGATGAAGCCGTCTCGCTGGCCACGCAACACAACTCGATGGTCAAGATCGCCGGCGACAAGGTGAAGGCGATGGACGCTCGGGTTAAGGAATCGCGGGCGGGCTTTTTCCCGGCTCTGACCAATGATTCGACCTCAGTGCATATTGCCAATCAGCAAAGCATTACTATCCCGGAAGGCAGCCTTGGTGTCTATCCCCAAATCGGCCCCCTACCGAGCGCGGGAGTTTCGCTGGCTCAGGGCAAACCCGACTTCCTTCTGAGCACGACTACGCTCTCCCAGCCGATCACGCAGTATTTCAAAACACGCGCGGGAGTGGATGTGACCCGCTCGGATGAGGCCGGATCCCGAGCCGATATGCGTAGAACCGAAA